>CAJTXH010000011.1 GCA_910580005.1 uncultured Lachnospiraceae bacterium
AAGCACTGCAAGGTGTTGAGCTGGCTGTCACTAATAGACCGCAGGCTTGACCAATTAGGATGAGCTTATGGTTTAATAATGTTATTGGTGTCTGTAAACAGTATACAGTTTTGAAGATATAAGAAAGAGAAGCTTTTGCTATATGGGCTTGATGCCTGTATGGCAAAGGCTTTTTTTCTCTATATAATAATTTATGGAGGATTATGATAATGGACAGCCTTAATAATGAACAGAAAAAAGCTGTAATGCACTTTAAAGGCCCATGCCTGGTAATAGGGACACCAGGTTCAGGAAAGACACGTGTTATAACAGAAAGAGTACGTTATTTAGTACAAGAGTGTAACATAAACCCATCCAACATTCTTGTTATTACATTTACTAAAGCAGCAGCTGTTGAAATGCGGAAAAGATATTATAACCTAATATGTAATAATTCTGGTAAAGTGCAGTTTGGAACATTCCATGCAATATTTTTTACAATACTTAAAGTGGCATATAATTATACATCTGAAAATATTATACATGATAATGCCAAAAGAAATATATTGAAAGAAATTGTGGCAGCAACTGATATGGATATACAGGATGAAAATGAGTTTATCAGTGATTTAGAGTCAGAGATAAGCCGTGTAAAAGGCGGTGGAATAGATATAGAATACTATTATCCAATGAACTGTCCTAAAGACATTTTCAAAAAGATTTTTACCAGTTACCAGAATGAATTAATAAAGCAAAGGTTTATAGACTTTGATGATATGCTTGTATACTGCTATGAACTTTTATCACAGCGTCCTGATATTTTAGGGATGTGGCAGAAACAGTACCCATTTATATTAATAGATGAATTCCAGGATATTAATAAAGTCCAGTATGATGTTGTAAAGCTTCTTGCAATGCCAGCAAATAATATATTTATTGTGGGGGATGATGACCAGTCTATATATGGTTTCAGAGGTGCTAAGCCTGGTATTATGCAGCAGTTTTTAAAAGATTACAAAGGTGCAATGAAATATGAATTAAGCATTAACTATAGGTGCAGCCAGCCTGTAGTGGAGGCAGCCAGCAGCCTTATAAAACATAATAAAAACAGGATTAATAAAAAGTTAAAGGCATCTAGAACTAAATCAAGGGAAAATACTACACCAGTATGTATAATGGAATTTAATGGTATTACAGATGAAAATAATTATATTTGCAAGAAAATATTAGAGTACAGAAACCAAGGAATTCCATATAAGGAAATGACAGTGCTTTTCCGCACAAATGTCCAGGCAAGAGCTCTTACATCAAAACTTATGGAGTATAACATACCATTTATAATGAAAGAACGCATACCAAATATCTATGAACACTGGATTGCAAAAGATATACTTGCATATATAAGGATTGCACTTGGAGACAGGGACAGGGCATCTTTTTTACGGGTAATAAATAAACCAAAAAGATATGTACATAGAAATGCATTTACAGAACCCTATGTTGATATAGAAGAACTTAAGGCATTTTATGAAGATAAATTCTGGATGGTAGAAAGGATAGAGCAGTTCCAGTCAGATTTAAAGTTTATATCTTCTTTAAAACCATATGCAGCAGTTAATTTTATAAGAAAAGGTGTGGGGTATGATGATTATATTAAGGAATATGCAGATTACAGGGGAATACGCAGGGATGACCTGGAAGTGCTGCTTGATGAATTACAGGAGGAGGCAAAATCCCAGAAAAGTTTTAAGGAATGGTTTGAATATATTGAGTTATATGGTGAAGAATTAAAAGAGCAGGCAGGCAAAAGCATGGATTTATTAAATGGCAAAGAACAGGATGGGGATTATGTAATTGTGCTTACAATGCATGGGGCAAAAGGTCTGGAATATGATTGTGTATTTATACCAGATGCCAATGAAGGGGTGACGCCACATAACAAAGCAGTCCTTGATGATGATGTTGAAGAAGAAAGGCGCATGTTTTATGTGGCTATGACAAGAGCTAGAAAATATCTTTATATTTGTTATGTAAAAGAAAGATTTAATAAGGATGCAGAAATATCAGGTTTTGTAAGGGAGATTTTAAGTGAAAGGAAGAGTTAAATGGCACAAGCAGATAATGAAGAAAAATTTATAAATGGTAATCTTAATAAGCTTATGTTCAGCATGGCAATACCTACAATAGTAGCACAGATAATAAATATTCTTTATAATATAGTAGACAGGATTTATATAGGCCATATACCAGGAGCAAGTGTGAATGCCCTTACAGGTGTAGGTGTGGCATTGCCAATAATAGTTTTTATATCTGCATTTTCTGCATTTGTAGGCCAGGGAGGTGCACCTCTTTCATCAATATGGCTTGGAAAAGGTGATAAAGAACATGCAGAGAAAATACTTGGCAATGGAACATTTCTGCTTATAGTATTTACTATTATCCTGATGTTTTTATTTTATGTGTGGCAGAAACCATTATTGTATGCATTTGGTGCAAGTGATACAACAATTTCCTACGCAAGTACATATTTATCATGGTATCTTGTTGGAACAATATCAGTAGAAATTGCACTTGGGCTTAATACTTATATTATAGCACAGGGAAACTCAGGCGTAGCAATGGTTTCGGTACTTGCAGGTGCTATTTTTAATATAATACTTGACCCATTATTTATATTTGTATTTAAAATGGGAGTAAAAGGAGCAGCAGTTGCAACAGTAGTATCACAAACAGTATCTGCTATATGGGTGCTTTATTTCCTTACTGGCAAAAGGGCGCTTTTAAAAATAAAATTCCAGTATATGATGCCAGATTTTGGAATTATAAAATCTATATTTCTTTTAGGGATTTCCCCTTTTGTAATGAGGGCAACAGAAAGCCTTATATCAATAGTTATGAACAGCGGCTTACAGAAATATGGCGGGGATATATATGTTGCAGCGCTTACAGTTATGCAAAGCGTAATGCAGCTTTTCTCTGCACCAATTGGAGGATTTACACAGGGAGTACAGCCTCTTATAAGCTATAATTATGGTGCGCAGAATTTTAAGCGTGTAAGGCAGACATATAAAAAGATGATATTAACATGTGGAAGTTTTTCATTTATAACTACAATAGTAGTAATAGTTTTTCCACAAATATTTGCAGGAATTTTTACAGATGATACTACACTGATAGAACTTGTTGCAAGAAAAATGCCATTATTTATGTGTGGCATGTTATTATTTGGTGTACAGATGGCAATACAGCCAGTTTTTCTGGCACTTGGGCAGGCAAAGATTTCATTAATTATAGCAATGTTAAGAAAAGTAATACTGCTTACACCGCTTGCAATAATATTTCCAATTTATTTTGGTGCAGATGGTGTATTCTTTGCAGAGCCAGTATCGGATTTTATATCTGCAATAACTGCAATAATTTTGTTTGGGCTAAATATTAATAAAATTTTATCCAAGGAAAAAGTGGAGCAAATCAAATAATTAATGCTGCTTGTGGGTTTATATTAGGATAATTTCCAGTTATTTTGTGTTTGCAAGCGGACGCAGGGTTTCTGTGTCCAGCTAAATATTCCACTCCAGAGCACGCTTCCGTTACGCCAGCCCACGTAATGGCGCATAAAATCTGAAAAAACCAGATTCCAACGCCGCTGAAGTGCCCCTGTACGGAATATTCTGGCTCTGGCATGGGAGCCGTCTGTTTTTACACAAACACAGGATAACTGGAAATTTATGAAATGGATGTGATGGATTTATAGTATAAAGTTGACATATTTCCAAAAAATGATATAGTAAACCTATAGTTTGCGCCTGTGTACTAACAATGCAGGATGCGGAAAGGAGTGGTAATAGTATGGTAAAGGCTAAAAGACCAGTCCGTAAAAAGGAAAAACTTTCAAAGGAAGAAAATTTATACCGTTCTGCTGTCAGCCTGATGGAAGCTGTAGATTGTATAAGCAGGTTTGAAAGAGTAGTGTATTCGTTAAATGATGCAGCAAATAAGTTCGATAAGCTGGGTATTTATAAAGATTCACCAGAACGTGGGGAGAAGTGCAGAAAGGATGCAGAAGAGACTGCCAGAAGGGGGGCAGAAGAAGCTTATGCAACTGCTGTGGATAAACTTGGAAAAGCTAAGGATAAAAGCAGTTTTGCAGATGCAATAGAGGACTTTAAACGGGCAAAAAAGTTTGGACATAATATAGAAGAATGTGATAATAATATACAAATATGTAAAAATGGAATTAAAAAGGCTGAAACAAGGGCTATGTTTAAAAGACAGGGCATTATGCTTTGTGTTGTCCTGGTTTTAGTTTTGATATTTATAAATACACCTTTTTATCCTTTAGTAAAAGGCATATATTACCAGTCAAGGGGTGAATATAAAACTGCTATAGGGCTTTATAAAAAGTCAGGTGGTATACTTGTTGGAAATGGTAATATGAAGGAATGTTACTATTATATTGCAGAAAGGCATAATAAAGAGGGTTCTTATAAAAAAGCCCTGGCAAATTATAAAAAGGCACAAAATAAGTTTGATGCAGAGGAGAAAGCATTTGGCATTGAGAAAAAAATAATAGGGGAAGCTGTGCCAGGTGATATAGTAAAATATGGAGATAAAAAGTGGATTATACTTAGTAAAACAGAAAGACAGGTTTTATTATTTGAAAAAAAGGCTTCTGTTAAAAAGAAGTTTGATAAGGATGGGAAAAGTGCATGGCATGGTTCATCGCTTTGTAACTGGCTTAACAGGAGTTTTATAAAGGAGTTCAGCCATTATGAAAGGTCAGCAATGGCAGGGCAGGGCATGATAAATGAAAATGACAGGGAAATTGTATCTATCCTTGATAAAGTGAAGTATGAAAAGTATAAGAACATTATAAAAGATACAAATAAAAGCTACTGGCTTAAAGACAGCGGAAAAAGTGATGGAAATGTATGCTATGTAAAAGAAGATGCCTCAACAAGTGAAGCACATTCAGATGAAAATAGTATATCTGTAAGAAGTTCATTATGGGTTGTTTTTAAATAACACTGCGTTTTTTAAATAGTTCGCCTATATATGCTACAGCAGGGCCAAGTGATATTACCATAAGTGCAGTAATAAGTCCAGCTTAACCTTTTGTTATTACACCAATTAACATTGCACAGAGGTCAAAGATAAGCACAAATACAAGCAGTGAAACGCAAAATCCCATTAACATTACAGATATAACCATAAGTAGAAATTTTTTTGTCCATTATTTAGTTATTTTGAAATTCATTTTTATACCCTCCTGGCTAAAAATTATAATATCATAATGGTAAAACCATGTAAACACTTGTATTGCAGAACATAGCAGATGCATACAGGATAATTTCCAGTTATCCGTTGTTGGTTGTAAAACGGACGGTTTCTGTGCCGGAGCCAGAATATTCCGTACAGGGGTACGCTTGCGCTACGATGGCATACGCAATGGCGCATAAAATCCCTATGCCACAAGTGGCATTGGATACGGGATTTAAACGCCAGCGATGCCAAAGTACCCCTTTTACGGAATATTGCTGGCATCTGGCACGCAAAACCTGTCATTGTAAATTTGTAATAAAGCCCGGAATAATAAGATAACTGTAAATTATATTTTGAGGTGGATTTTGCTGGTTTTTATTTATAGATTATATTTTCCACTTGCTGCTATCAAATAGCGTTCCTATGTTTTCCGTCTGTCTGAATAAGTTGCCACACACCATAATTTCCAGTTAAATTTTCGTTTTTACCAGCAGACAGCAGGTTTACAGTGTCCAAGCTAAACTTTATTCCATGACAGGTGCACTTTAGCCCCGCCGGCGTTTGAATCCCGTTTTCAATGCCACAAAAAATGTTTTTTTGTGGCATAGGGATTTTATGCGCCGTTGTGTGGGCTGATGTAGCGGAAGCGTGCCCTGGAATGGAATAATTTAGCTGGACACATAAACCCTGCGTCCGTTTGTCAACAACGGATAACTGGAAATTATCTTATATACACACCATATGGATATTGAAGGAGCAATTATGGAGGAGATTAAAAAAATTATCTGCCAGGCTGAAGATAATATTGCAGACTGGGCAGAGGAAATTAGTGATTATTTATTTAACAACCCTGAATTAAGTGATGAGGAATTTAATTCATCTGCTTATCTGGCAGATAAACTGCGTAATGCAGGATTTAAGGTTACATATCCGTATATAGGTATTGAAACTGCATTCCGGGCAGAATATGGAAATGGCAATGGAAAGACAGTGGCATTTCCTGCTGAATATGATGCACTTCCAGGGTATGGTATTAACCATGACCAGCCAGCCCATGCCTGTGGGCATAACTGGATTGCAGGGAGCACCCTGGCGGCTGCACGTGCACTTGCAGATACAAGCCATTTATTTAATGGTACTATAGTAGTATTTGGAACGCCTTCAGAGGAAAAATCAGGAAGTAAAGTTACATTTGCAGAAAAAGGAGCATTTAATGGAATTGATGCTGTGCTTCAGATGCATTTAGGAAAGGCGGATTGTGTTGATACAACTGCAATGGCTATGACAGATTATGTGTTTGAATTTTTTGGAAAAGAGGCACATGCTGCAAAAGAGCCAGAAAATGGTATAAATGCACTTGATGCCTGCCATCTTACCATTGCAGGCATTAATGCTATGCGCCAGCAGTTTGGGCCAGAGGTTAAAATCCATGAGATAATAACAAATGGAGGGCAGACCCCTAATATTATACCTGGATATGCTTCAATGTGGATATTTGCCAGGGCAGCTGGTAAAGAACTTCTTGAACAGGCAGCAGAACGGATTGTAAATATTGGAAAGGGCGCAAGCCTTATGACAGGTGCAGGATTTAAGTTTAAAAGGGCAGAAAATACATTTTATGATTTAAAACGGTATGAGAGGCTTAATAGATTTATGAAAGCTAATCTTGCAGAACTTGGCATAACAGAACTTGAAGAAGGGGATAAATACCACTGCGAAAGTACAGATATGGGCAATGTATCATATATATGCCCTACATGTTATACAACATTAAGCACAGTACATTTATCAGATGCAGGTCTGCATGAACAGGGATTTGTTGAGGTGGCGGGGTCACAAGGGGCTAAGGAACTTATGCATATAGCTGCTAAGGCAATGGCAATGACTGCTTTGGATGTGATGGCACATTTTACTTGCAAAACAATATAAATTAGTATATAGTTATATTTACAGTCTGTACTTTGTATAAAAATGATAAATATTTGATAAAATAATAGTTAAATATAAGTTAAAGCAGACAGTGGGCAGTGTTCCAGTGCCTGCTTTTTTATATCAGCAGAAGTGCAGCCATAAAATAGTAAAACCAGGAGGAAATTTATTATGAAACTGAAAAAAATATTAACTGCTGTATTATGCGCAGCGTTAACTTTAAGCCTTGCAGGCTGTGGTAATGGAAGTGATGATAAGGGAAAAAGCAAAAATGCACTTGAAAAAGTACAAGAAGCGGGAGTACTTAAAGTAGCAGTTTCGCCTGATTTCGCACCTTATGAATTTCTTGACCCATCCAAAAGCGGACAGGACACATATGTTGGTGCAGATATTGAGATGATTAAGTATATTGCAGAAAAATTAGGTGTTAAAATGGAAGTCCTTGCCATGGACTTTGACACATGTCTTGCAGGAGTAACACAGAATAAAGTAGATTGTTCGATTAATGCTTACTATCCTTCAGAAGAGAGGAAAAAATCTGTAGATTTCACAGATGCATATTTTGATGATTCAGAGCAGGTAGTAGTAGTTAATAAAGAAGATGTTGGCAAATATAAAGAAGCAGCAGATTTTGATGGTGAAACTATTACAGCACAGAACGCTTCAGCGCAGGATTCAATTGTTGACCAGTATCTTTCTGGTTCTAAGAAACAGCTTATTAACAAAGTTACAGATGGCATACAGATGGTTAAATCTAAAAAAGCAGCAGGTGTTGTGCTTCAGAAAGTAGTAGCAGATTCAATAGTAGCAGGCGATGATACACTTGCTATTGCAGAACCTGTATTTATTTATGATGAGGCAGAGCTTGTAGTTGCAGTAAATAAAGAGTCAAAAGAATTAAAAGATAAAATGAATGAAATTATCAAAGATATTAATGATAAAAAGCTGTATGAAGGCTGGCTTGTAGAAGCACAGGAACTTACAGCTTCAATTGGTGAGTAATTTATTCGTTTTGCTATTTGGGCCGCCAGATGCGGCATGGAGGTTATTATGGCTGAAAACGTAATGAGGGTGTTAAATGAATATAGTGGGCTGTTTATACAAGGCATTGGCTATACATTACTGCTTGCATTTATAGCAGTAACATGTGGTACAATACTTGGGACATTTGTTGCGCTCTTAAAAATGAGCAGTAATGTATTTTTATCATTTATTGGAACTGCATATATAGAATTGTTTCGTAATACCCCTTTACTTTTACAGTTATATATATTTATGTTCCTGTTACCAGAAACTGGCATTAACCTTTCACCTTTTGCAGCAGTGTCAGTTGGCCTTGTTTTAAATACTACTGCATATATATCAGAAATAATACGTTCCGGGATACAGTCAGTTGACCACGGGCAGACAGAAGCAGCAAGAAGCCTTGGACTCAGCCATGTGCAGACTTTGCGCATGGTTGTGCTTCCACAAGCAATGAAGAATATACTGCCAGCGCTTGCTAATGAGTTTGTTACAGATATTAAGGAAACTTCACTTGCATCTACATTCTTTGTAGGTGACCTTATGACCACATACCGTACAATAAACGGGGCAACGTTTTTAACACTGGAACCTTTATTTATAGCAGGTGTAATATATTTTGCTTTATCATTTACACTTAGTAAACTTGTAGCATATTTAGAAAGGAGACTGCGCACATAATGATTAAGTTTGAACATATTTCAAAGAAATTTGGCAGCCTGGAAGTCCTTAAGGATGTAACACAACAGGTAAGCCATAATGAAATAGTAAGCCTTATCGGGCCGTCAGGTTCAGGAAAATCTACACTTTTAAGGTGTATGAACCTTCTTGAAGTACCATCTTCAGGGCGCATCCTTTTTAAAGGTGAAGATATTACAGCTAAAGGTGTAAATATAAATATACACCGCCAAAAGATGGGTATGGTATTCCAGCATTTTAATGTATTTCCTAATATGACAGTTGAGAAAAACATTACAATGGCGCCCGTAAACCTTAAAAAAATGAATAAAGAGCAGGCACATAACAAAGCTATGGAACTTTTAGAAAGAGTAGGTTTGAAAGACAAAGCAGATGTAAAGCCTGTAAAACTTTCAGGCGGGCAGAAACAAAGGCTTGCAATAGTACGTGCAATGGCAATGGAGCCAGAAGTTATGCTTTTTGATGAACCAACATCTGCACTTGACCCTGAAATGGTAGGGGAAGTATTAGAAGTAATTAAGGATTTGGCAAAAAGCGGAATGACCATGATGATAGTAACACATGAAATGGGATTTGCAAAGGAAATATCAGACAGGGTGCTATTTATGAATAATGGGGTTATTGCAGAGGCAGGAACACCAGAAAAGATTTTTGAAAATCCAGATAATGAGAGACTGAAAGAGTTTTTAAGTAAAGTGTTGTAATTTTGAGGGAGGATCTGGAATGTGGATTTATAATAAAAAACACAAATTTTTTTTATATATTATTGTAATGCTTTTTATTGTGCGTGTAGTATTCCTGCCTATACCATATAAATATGGCCGTAAGAGTGTGCATGTGAAGGCAGCTTCTTTATTTACTGCTGTTAATGGGCAGTTATCGGTGAAGGGAAGGAAGCTGGCTGGCAAGAATGGCAAGCCTGTGCAGCTTAAGGGTGTCAGCACACATGGGATTAACTGGGATGTAGGGTATCCATATGTAAATGAAGCATCATTTAAAACAATACGTGATAGATGGGGAGCTAATACCATACGTCTTGCAATGTATACCGAAGAATATAATGGTTACTGTGTGACTGATGATGAAAACAGGAAGAAACTTTTAAAAACAATAGATACAGGAGTAAGGGCGGCAACAAAGCTTGGGATGTATGTAATAATTGACTGGCATGTACTTAATGACCAGAACCCGGAAAAGCACCAGAAAGAAGCGGTTGCCTTTTTTAAAAAGATTAGTAAAAAGTACAGTTCATACACTAATGTATTGTATGAGATTTGTAATGAGCCAAATGGTGGGACAACATGGGCTGATATTAAGTCATATGCTAAAAAGGTAATAAAAGCAATAAGAAAAAATAGCAGTAAGGCAGTTATAATAGTAGGGACACCAACATGGTCACAAGATGTTGATATTGCATCGGAAAGCCCGTTAAAAGGTTTTTCAAATATAATGTATTCAGTGCATTTTTATGCAGCAACACACCAGGACAGTTACCGTGAAAAACTTAAAAAAGCCTATGATAACGGGCTTCCAGTAATATGTACAGAATTTGGTACATGTGATGCAAGCGGTAATGGCGCTTATGATTTTGCAAGTGCAAATAAGTGGATTAAACTCATGGATAGTTATAAAATGAGTTATGTATGTTGGAGTCTTTCCAATAAACCAGAAAGTGCATCACTTTTAAAGCCATCATGTACTAAGACATCAGGTTACAAAACATCTGATTTGTCAGAACAGGGGAAATGGCTTGTTAAGAAGTATAAAAAATAGTATTAGATTCTAAGTAATAAATGATAAAGGAAAGATATAATGTTGTTATTATGTTCTAACGGTTTAACAAGTGTCACACTGGGAAAATGTATTTCTGATAAATTAGATAAAGGCATTGCTGCATTGGTTGTAACTGCTGATAATGAATATAAATCAGAAAATTACCATGTGCCAAGATGTAAAGAAGAATTAGAGTCATTAGGTTTTGAAGTTGATATATTTGATGTTGATTTCCAGCCTGTAGATGATTTATTAAAATATGATATTGTTAGTTTATAGGTGGCAATCCATATTATTTACTACAATCATTGAAAAGATGTGATGCAAGGGATGTACTCTTGTCCTTGTCTAAAGAAAAAATTCTTATAGGCTGGAGTGCAGGAGCACTGGTTATGGGACCAACTATAGGTATTATTGAAGAATATTCACCTGAGATGAATATATGTAAACTTAATGATTTAACTGGAATGTGCTTAACAGATGTACAAGTTTTACCACATTATAAAAAGTTTATAAAAAAATATAATAATTGTGAAGAAAAATGTCTGGCGTATGAGCAGAAGAATAAATGCCATGTAATACATATAAATGATGGTGAAGGTGTATTGATAGATGATAAAGGTACATTTGTTATCTAAAGCCAGGTTTGTAAACAAGGTCTTTAAAGCTTTAAATAATTTTTGGGATTTATTCAAATTTTTTTAAAGTTTTGAAGACTTTTTGTTTTCTGTCCCGTTATATATAATAGAAGGGTGCAAAAAAGACATGGCAAAGCAGGTAATAAGTGAGGTGGTATGGTTTTGTGGAAAGAAATGCCAGATAATGATAAAATATTTACAGAAATGCTAAACAAATACGAAAAACTGGCTTTTTCTATCTGTTATAAAATGACTGGCAGCTATTTTGACGCAGAAGATTTGACACAGGAAACATTTCTTTCTATATATAAATCATTAAATAGCTTTGATGGTAATAACCCAGGAGGTTTTGTTACAAGAATTGCTGTTAATAAATGCCTTGATTTCTTAAAAAGGGCGGACAGGCGGGCCGTCCCAACAGAAGAAAATATATTGCTTGAAAATGCATCCTCTGTACCACCGCCAGAAGAAGGGGTTTTACAGGAAGAAACAAAGCGTGAATTAATAAAAGCATGCAGCACGCTTAAACCGCCATATAATGAAGTTGCAACAGATTATTATTGTAATGGCATGACAGCCACACAGATTGCAGGAATTACAGGTAAAAAACTTAAGACAGTGCAGACACAGATACGCAGGGCTAAGGAAATGCTTAGGAAGAAAGCCAGGAAGGAGGGTATAATATAATGCTTATTCAACATGTAACAAATGAACAGCTAAAAGATTATATTTCAGACAGGATGCCACATAAAAGAAGGATAGAACTTCTGGAACACATATCTGGATGTGTTTACTGTGCAGGGAAACTTGCCAGTGCCATGCAGGAACAGGAACTTGTTGGTACTCCGCCTGGTTTAAAAGAAAGCATACTGGAACAGACAGTTTATAATAAGAAAAAAAGGAGGCAGAATGAGTTCTGGATATATACAGCAAAAGTGTCCTTTGCGGCCAGTGTGGCAGTTTTTGTAATTATGACTACTGCTTTGCCAGGAAATATGCAAAGTTGCAAAGACAGGGAAATTTTCCTTACAAAAGAAATTAAGGAGGAAGACAGAAGAAGTAATTCCAGGATACTGGATTTATTCAGGGATACATCTAGTAAGATATCAGATGATGTATATAAGGCGTTAAAGATTGATTAGCCATGCAAAGGTTTATAATTTTAAAATAAGAATGGAGGATTATTATGCAGCATAAAAAAAACCAGTTCTTTAATTTTTTCATATCATGTATACCAGGTGCGGGACAGATGTACCAGGGGTTTTTAAAACGGGGAACAAGCCTGATGACAATATTTTTTGTTGAAATATTTCTGGCTGGGGTAGTAAATATTGACTGGCTTTTGTTTGGGCTTCCGGTTATATGGTCATATTCATTTTTTGACTCAATTAATACTAATTCCCTTCCTGATGAGGAATTTAATAAAATTGAGGATGGGTATTTATTTACTAGTGGGACTGTTGCATTTAAAATACCAAAAGATAAGGTGCGTATACCAGCAGCAATTGTGTTAATATTTATGGGAGGTTATGTTTTACTTGAAAATATAGCTTATGTATTAAGAAAGGTACTAGGGTACTCATATAACTGGTGGTTTATGGAATTAGTATTTAACTATATACCAAGGTTTTTATTTGCAGCAATAGTGATAGCAGCAGGCATATACCTTATAAAAGGTAAAAAAGTCCAGATGGGCAAAGATGATATATATACACAAGATAATAACAGGCTGTGATAAAGTTTGTGCCTATGCGCTGCCTGGCACAAACCTGGATTATGAAGGCGGCGTAGAAATGAGGGAAAAATATGAGAGAGAGACGCGTAGGGACTTTTACATTAGGCATTGTGCTGCTTGTTTTTGGTGTATTATTTTTATTACGTATATTTTTTTCAAGTATACAATATTACTTCATATTTATGTTATGGCCAGTTATATTTATACTTCTTGGTGGTGAGGTGCTCTATTATGCACTTCACCAGAAACAATTACAGTATAAATATGATTTTGCAGCAATCCTGGTTATAATGATACTTATAGTATTTGCATTATGTATGGCAGGGGCAGACTGGGTATACCAGCATCATCCAGAAAACTACTGGTTTAGAATTTAATATGACATATCTTTGCTGAAAAACAGCGGACTTTTTTATAAGTCCGCTGTTTTTATGGGGAAAAATCTATTTTTAGGCTTTTCTTTTGTGGATATTTTTAGTAATATATATTATAGAAAGATACCGCTCCATAACCAGATAGTTAAAGAGTGTATAAAGAGATTTTTGTATTGTAAGGAGGTAGGTTTTTATGAGATATGGAGTATTTGGGAAAGTAAAGAAAGCAGTTGCTGTAACTATAAGCATTGCACTTGTTATTTGTGCATCACCAGTTATGCCAGCATCTGCGGAAGAAGCAGCAACAGGTGCAGCAGTTATAAAGCAAGTTAATTTTGGTGTAGTTAATGACAGTCTTGCACCAGGCATAGATAAAGATAAAATTACATTATCTATATCATCTGGTTTTACTAAAAATATTAATATGGCACAAAGTAAAGCTGAAGCAGAGCCTCCAGCCAATGCAACAAGCTGGATACTGGCTGAAGAAGATTCAGAAGAAAGTATGGAAGCAAGTGTTAATGGAGATAAAATTATACTGATGGAGGGATATGATAAAGATGAAAATTCTTATCTGTCACACACTATAAAAGCAGAACATAAAAAGGCAAGTGATGTACTTAATGGTGCTTCTGAAGTATCTGCGTTAATTTCAACAGAGGAGAAGGAAGTCTTGTATTATGGCAAGATTGACAGTGGAACATCAGTTAATAGTACATCTTCTTCTTTTATACTTCCACGTGGGTTAGAAAAAGGGAATTATAACTTGTATATATTTGCGGAGAAAAGCGATGCAAGTATTCCAAAGAAAGTCTATACATCAAAGCTTGGTGAGCCTATAAGCATAGAAGTGGTTTCTTCACTGGAATTTGATATTGAAGGAGTTGAAGAGCCAGAGCCAGGAGATTCACCAGATACAGAGGCAGTCCTTAAAGTAAAAAATAACAATAATGTTATAAAGGAAGCAAATATAGGGATAACATGGAAAGATGAATATGGCAATGAGGTTAATGATGCGTTTGGCTATAACAGGGATTATATAGTAAATATGTATTTGGAAGAATGTATTACAGGATATTTCTTTGGAGAGAATATTGCCAGGATAAATAGTGAAAGTGCAAAATTTGACACTGGTTATAATGAATTATATACATCATACAATATATGTAAAACGTATAAAACAAAGCCTTTAGATGATATTAATATATCAGGTGCTGTTGGAAGTGATAACAGCATAACATTAAAAGCATATAAAGGAATAATTCCACCATCACCATCTGGGCTGCCTGATACAGAGTATACTTATGAATGGTGGAATTCAAGATTAAACACATCACTTCCTGCATATACAGGACAGAGCCATGTTTTAACATCTGATGATTTTGATGTGGATATGGAGTTAAGGCTTAATACAAGCCAGCAGGATAATGTGGCTTCCAAAGTAATAAAAATAAGTGGCGGGCTGTTAGAAACCAGTGTTATAGAAGGGGTAAGCAAGACAGATGAATCTATAAAGAAAAAAGGTGATGGTTCACTGGAAGGTCTTACAAATGAAATGCAATATTCAATTGATGGAGGCAACACTTATAATCAATGCACAAAAGATAAAATTGAGAATATCCCAGCAGGGACTATCTGCCGTGTAAAGATAGAGAAAGATAATTTAATACCAGCAGGTGTAACAGGTATATATGCGGAGTATATAATTGGTGAAGGCAGCCCTCTTACTGTAAACTTTGATAGTAATGGCGGAAGTGGTATTAGTGCAAAGGAGGATGTTACTTATAATTCTGTTATTGAAGAGCCGCCAGCACCTGTAAAGGATGGGCATAGGTTTGAGGGATGGTATAAAAATCCAGAATTTAAAGATAAGTGGGATTTTAGCAATGATAAGGTAACACAGAATATTAATCTTTTTGCAAAATGGAGCAAGAACCAGGAAGAAAACCCAGACGGCACAACAGAGCCAGGAAACACGGCAGAACCTGGCAATACAACAAATCCAGACGGTACGGCAGAACCAGGTAATACAGCAAACCCAGGTGGTACGGCAGAACCAGGTAATACAACAAAACCAGGCGGTGCAACAGAACCAACTAAGAAACCTTCTGGAAACAATAGTGTTTTACTACCATATATACCACAAGTACCATCAGTACAAATATCACCAGCACCAGCAACACAATTACCAGAACAGACTTCCGGACCTGCAAAGACAGCAGAGCCAGAAAACAAGCCATCACAAAATCCAGAAACTGCTACAACTACAGCACCAGCAGAGCCAGAAGCAGCAACAACACAAACACCGCCAGTTAATAATACAGAAAAAGACAATACACCATCAGGCACAAACCAGCCAGCAGATGTTATGGATAAAGGCAGCACATTTGTTTCAGAAAATATTGAGTTTAAGAGCACAGGGGATGGCAGCTTCACAATATCAGGCATAGATACAAGTTCTTCTAAAAACATAATAATACCTGATACAGTTTTGGTTAATGGCAAAGAGTATAAAGTAACAAAGATTGATGCAAATGCATTTGCAGGCTCTGATATAGAAAGTGTGCAGCTTGGAAGTAATATTACTGAAATAGGTGATGGGGCATTTAAGGGCTGTAAAAAATTAAAATCTGTTAAATGTTCTTCTGGAACAATTGCCATAGGAAATGAAGCATTTAAGAACTGCACAAACCTTGAGAAAGTTGATTTAGGTAGTAGTATTAGCTTAGGTGACAGGGCATTTAAAGGATGTAAAAAATTAAAGGATGTTACAATTGCAGCAGGAATGGAAACTATAGGACAGGGAGCATTCAGGGACTGTAAAGGGCTTAAAAAGATGAAACTGCCTGGTTCTGTAACGAAAATTGGCAAGAATGCATTTAAGAACTGTGTATCAATGCGGACATTTACACTTGGCAAAGCAAAAAAGAAAAATACCAAAAGCAATAATAAAAAACTGGCATTAAGGTTTGGTGCTGCTGCAAAGGTAAGTATTGGAGCAAGTGCTTTAGAGAATTGTGTTGACCTGCGTTCAGTAATTATTAACAGCCAGGTTACTAAAATAGGTAATTCTACATTCAAATACTGTACCCAGTTGCGTAAGATGCTTGTTAAATCACTTAAACTCCAGAAGGTTGGCAATAAGGCACTCCAGGGTGTCCATAATTGCAAGATAACAGTACCACCAGTGAAAATTAAACCATACACAACCTTATTTAAAAATAAAGGACAGGGCAAAAAAGTAGTAGTAGCAAAGAGCTGATATTAACAGGAATGTGGTATATTTGCACATGGCTGGCAGGCAGGGTATAAGCAATACTGCAGGCCAGCCTGGCTTAATAGAAGGGGAATTACATGAATGAAGATTTACGTATTGTATTAGAAATTGATGAAAAAGGAAACGGGAACATGCAACTAAATGAAGACAGGTTCTTTTTAAATAAATTCCAGGGATACAGTAAAATATGTATCCAGTGCCATGATAATCCGGATGCAGATGCACTAGCATCCGGATATGCTTTATACAGGTATTTTGAAGAATGTGGCAAGCAAGCAGAGTTTATATATACAGGGCATAACCATATAACAAAACCAAATCTTTTACTGATGGTAAAGGAACTGGACATTCCTGTTAAATATGTAAAGGAACTTCCAGAGTGTGATATACTGCTTACAACGGACTGCCAGTATGGTGCAGGCAATGTTACAAAGTTTGAAGCCAGGGCAGTTGCAATGATAGACCACCACCAGTGTGGTATTATGCAGAATGAGAATTATTATATAAGGAGCAATCTTGGAAGCTGTGCTACAGTAGTATGGGATTTATTAAGGGCAGTAGGATTTGATATAGATGCAGATATAAAGCTTTCTACAGCATTATATTATGGATTGTACAGTGATACTAACCAGTTTGAGGAAATATACCATCCGCTTGATAAAGATATGAGGGACAGCCTTAATATTAATGAATCTCTTTTATTCAGGCTTATGAATACAAATTTGTCATTAAGGGAGCTTAATATTGCAAGTGCAGCTCTTACTAAACAGGTATACTGCAAAGAAAATAAGTTTTCAGTAATAGAGGCAAGCGAGTGTGATCCTAATATATTAGGGATAATAAGCGATTTTGTAATACAGGTGGAAGAAGTTGATTTATGTGTTGCATTTAATCCAAATCCAGGCGGGTATAAATTATCAGTCCGGAGTTGTATTAAGGAAGTAAAAGCAAATGAACTTGCTGGGTATTTATGTAAAGATATTGGCAATGGAGGCGGACATCTGACAAAAGCAGGCGGGTTTATTTCCAGCAACCTTTTTGATGCGGAATATAATGGTATATCACTTAAAGATTATTTAATTAACCAGATTAATAAATACCATAATGATTTTGAGGTTATTTATGCCAAGACATATGATATAGACCTGTCCAAGATGGAGAAGTACCAGAAGAAAGATGTGGTAATAGGGGTGGCGGCTGCCTCTGAATTTATAAAAGAAGGAACTCCTGTACTTGTACGTACACTTGAAGGTGATGTAAACTTAAAAGTAGAAGAAGACCTTTATTTTATGATTGGAATAGAGGGTGAAGTATATCCAATACGCAAGGAAAAATTTGACAGGACATATAAATATGTTGAAGAAAGTCATGACATGGTTATGGAATATGCCCCGACTGTAAGAGATAATATTTGTGGCAATGTATACCAGCTTATGAAATATATGAAAACATGTGTTGCAACAGGAAAAAGCATGGTTTATGCAAAAGAGCTGGAAACTAATGTAAAGGTATTTACTGCATGGGATGAAGTAAAATATTACTGTGGCATGAAAGGTGATTTCCTAGTAGTACGTGAAGATGACAAACATGATATATACGTTGTGCGCAGGGATATATTTTTTAAAACATATAAGAAAATATTTTAAAACAAGTAATCTGGCAGCATGGGGGATTATTATGAAATATACAGCGTTTGTAAGCTACCGTCACGGGGGTATTGATGAAAAAGTAGCGATGCAGATACACAAAAATATAGAAAGATACCGTATACCATATAAACTTGCAAAGACACTTGGCAGGAAAAATATGGGCAAGATCTTCAGGGATTCAGAAGAATTAAAAGCGGCAAGCAATTTATCGGAAATAATCCGAAAAGCGCTTGATGAAACAGAGTGGCTTATAGTAATATGCACAAAAAGGTTTAAAGATTCCCCCTGGTGTATGGAGGAGGTTGAGTATTTTATAAAAATACGTGGGCGTGAAAGGATTATTGTTATTCTTGTAGAAGGCGAACCAGCAGAAAGCTTTCCAAAGATACTTACTGAAATTGAGCAGGATGGTAAAATAATATCTATAGAGCCACTTGCAGTAGATATAAGAGGAAACTCAGAAAGCCAGATACTTAGAAACCTGAAACGTGAAAAATTCCGTTTTCTGGCAGGGATGCTTGAAGTTGATTATGATGACCTTAAACAGAGACAGAAAGAAAGACAACGTAAATTTATTACATCAGTTACATCAGTTATTATGCTTTCAGTAGGAACATTTGCCATAGTAGTGGCAAGAAAGAACTTCCAGCTTAAAGAAGCATATTCGGCACTTGACCAGTCTATGCAGCAGACATTAAAAGGACAGTCTTATTATCTTGCAGAATATTCCAGTGAAGCTTATAACAACGGTGACAGAAAAACTGCTGCCATGCTGGCACTTGAAGCACTTCCAGATAATTTAGAAAACCCTGGAAGGCCATATGTTGAAAGTGTAATGCGGTATCTTACAACAGCCCTTGGTGTATATGACTTTAATACTGGATATAAAACAGACAGGCTGTTTGATATGGAGCAGGAGGCATATGATACTAAAGTACAGGTGGGCAGTGACCAGAAAGTTATCCTGGTTGAAAGGTATTATTCTGCTGCAAATAATATGTTGCAAAGGTATGTAGAGATTTATTCACTGGAAAACGGGGATAAGATTTGTTCATATAATGCAGGACCAATAAACAGGTCGTTTTACTCAGGGTATACAAGATGTTCATATCTGCTTTCTGACAGCAGTACGCTTATTTACACAGGGAAAGACGGGCTTGTATCTGTAGATATATATACAGGAAAGGAAAATTTCCGTGCAAAAAATGCATCAGAATTAAAAATAAGCAGTAAGGAGGATTTAATTGTAACGATAGATTATGAAACAGGTACTCTTTATTCGTTTGATATGAAAGGTGACAATATACTTGAATGCAGCCTTGGTTCAGATATTGAGTATACTTTATATGATATAAGCCCTGACAGCGGGGCGGCAGCTTTATCCGCTAATACTTCAAGGATAAATGGCATATTGCTTATTGATACAAAATCAGGTGAAAGCATGTTTTTTAACCAGCATGGCTTATGTGAAGGGGTGGGTTTTTCATCAGATACTAAACTGTGCTTTTTAAAAACTGATACAGAAGCAGGGCTTAAACATATTATTGAGTACAATATAGAAAAGGGTAAAGAAAATTATCTTTGTGATGCAGACTGGGACTTAAAAACTATGGAGATAACAGGCAGGCAGACATGTTTTTATTATCATGGGACAGAAATCTATGAAGTAGATAACAAGTCAGGGGATGTTGTCTGGAAACATACATTTACATCAGAAATTATCTCAATAAGTACAGGTAATGGATGTCTGGGCATATCATGCGAAGATGGTTCAATATATTTCTATGAAACAGAGAATAAAAAACTTGTAAATACGCAGGCTGGGAATGAAGAACCATTTTATTTTGTATATATAAATGATAAATATGCCTGCCTTCGTGATTACTGGGGTAAATACATACGTATTTATAGTAGAAGCCAATTGGACAGGGAGGACGTGGAAAGCTGTTCTATTTTTGATAATACAGACCAGCTTCCGGACAAATGGTATACCTGTTCAACATCTGGTGACAGCTTTTTAATGGGATTTGCAAGCGGCTCACAAAGGACATTTGAAATATTTGATGCTGGAAAGTTAAAACGCAGGAATACTACCCCTCTTTCAGACTTGGGTTACTCATCATTTGAAAACCTTACAATAGATATACCAGACAGCCAGCATTTCAGCATACGTGATTATGGCACGGATGAAAACAGGCACTATGATATAGACAGTAAAAAGGTGCTTATGGAATATAATGAAAATTCATATTATTATTATAATGAAGATAATTCTGTTGTATTTATATCAGATAATAATGATTTAGTAAAATATAATGCTGCCACTGGGGATATAATGGAAACTTTTTATATACCACAAGGCTATGATAAAGGAGTATGTATTGATAATTATAAAATATTCAGCAGCAATAACCAGATTTGTATACAGAATACCAAAGATGGGAAAGAAAAGATTATAAAGGATGCAGAATTATATTCATTCCATGAAGAACGTGGGCTGGTATTTTACAGGAATGGGGATGGCACGGGCTGGTATGTTTATTCGCTTAAAGATGGCAAAGTGGTATGCAGTGGTAATCCGGGAAGCTATTCCTGTACAATGTTTTTTGGCGGCGGAAGGTACTTCCTGAATGATTACAGCGAAGTTTATGATATGGAAAACTGGAAAAAAGTCCTTGACTTGTCATTAATAAGCAATGGTGTATATGGTGTACAGACAACAGACAGCCTTCCATATTTTGTGGTATGGTACCAGGACAGCGATGCTAAAAGCACAGGTAAAACAAAAGGTTCTAATATAGCGTATCTTTATAATAAGGAAAATGCCGGGGAGGTAGTGGCAGAAATACCAAATTATGTTGCAACAACAAGTGATGGCAAAATAATAGTGTATGATGGTGCACATACTTTATATAAAGTGCCGCTTTACACAGCAGAAGACATAATTGCCAGGGCAAAAGAGTATGTTGGGGATTCAAAGTTTACAGATTACCAGAAGGATAAATACCATTTATTTACAGATTAGTATATAGCATAAGTTTTATTGGAAAGGTTTGGTTATAAACATGATTACAAAGGATATAGATTATTTTGATTTAGAGCAGATAGCAGAATCAGGGCAGTGCTTCAGATGGAAGAAGCTGGATAATTATAAATACCGTATACCTGCATTTGGCAGCTGCCTTGAAATAGCACAGACAGGAAGCCGTTTTGAGCTTTCATGCACAGAAGAGGAGTTTAAGCATGTCTGGTATAATTACTTTGACCTTAGCACTGATTATAAAGGTCTTATACAACGTATAGACAGCAATGATGTATTTTTAACAAAGGCAGCAGAATATGGAAAAGGCATAAGGATACTTAACCAGGATATCTGGGAAACAATTATTTCATTTATTATATCACAAAATAATAATATACCACGCATAAAAAAGGGAATAGAGTCAGTATGCAGCAAGTATATGCGGCAAAGTGAGGTACTAAAAGGTACAGATATTTATATGATACCTTATTTTGAAGACATAGAAAAAAATGGTGGAAGGGAAAGTCTTTCCGGACTTGGGCTTGGATACCGTGATGAATATATATGGGGTATTTGCAGTTACCAGAGCCAGTCGCCAGAATTTATAGAAGAACTTTTAAAACTGGACTATGAAGCTTCCATGAAATACCTTATGGGCTTTAAAGGCATAGGAAAAAAGGTAGCTAACTGCATCTGCCTGTTCGGGCTCCATCATCTTGATGCATGCCCTGTAGATGTATGGATGAAAAAAGTAATAGATGAAGAGTATGGCGGTTTAATGCCGGCGTGGATGACAGACCCATATGCAGGGGTATACCAGCAGTATACATTTTTTTATAAAAGGGAGAAGAAGTAAGGGGAAAAAGAAAGGGAACACAGTATACGTTCCCTTTCTGGATTTATTTCTGAAGTGTTTCTGTAATAACTTTAAGAAGTGCATTATTTTCTTCTGGCTTCATAAAACAAAACCTTATAAATTTATTATCAAGAAATGGAAAAGTTGAACAATCCCTTATCATAAGCCCTTTTTTAATTGCTTCCTCAAATAAATCTCCTGATGTAATATTATCTTTTAATATTTGAAGCAGTATAAAATTTGCATTTGGCCTGTAGTATTTTATTTCTGGAATTTTTTCTAAAATCCTGCATATCCGTTTACGTTCTGACGAAACCAGTTCCTTTGTTTTCTGTATATACTCTGTGTCATTAAACATTATTTCACCAGCAATAGCAGCAAGTGAGTTAATGGTCCATGGGTTCTTACGGCTGTCTATTTCTTTAAGAAGCTGGTGGTTTCCACAGACAGCATATCCAAGGCGCAGCCCTGGCGCAGCGAAGAATTTGGAAATTCCACGTAGTATAATTATATTATTATAGTATTCAGTAAGTGGTATGGAAGTAATGTTTTCATAGTCATCTGAAAACTCAACATATGTTTCATCAACCATTACAAAGATCCCTTTTTCTTTACAAATATCAAGTATTTTACGCATAACAGGCCTGTCAATTTGTGAGGACGTAGGGTTGTTTGGATTGCAGATTACAAATAAATCTGTTTTTGATGTTAATGATTTGGCAAGTGCGTCAAAATTTAAGTTAAAATCATCATATTCCTGTAAACGGAAGTAATGTGAACGTCCGTTATAAAGTGCAATTTCATGTTCATATTCAGAATACGTAGGGCCTGCAATCAAAGCTTTAGAAGGTTTTAAAATCTGTATAACAAGTGAAATAAGTTCAGTTGAGCCATTACCAGTAAGGATATTCCTGTAATCTGTATGAACGTATTCTGCAATGCATTTGCGCAGGGATGTGTACTCCCTGTCAGGATAAGTAGTAATCGCATCAATATGGGAAGAAAGTTCTTCACGCAGCCTGTATGAAATTCCAAGTGGGTTTACATTAGCAGAAAAACTTGTAATATCTTCTTTTTTAATGCCATATGCTGCTTCGATTTTTTCAAGGTCGCTTCCATGAAAATGTTCTTTGTGCTCTAACAAATGAACCAGTCCTTTCTGTAAGAAAAATCTAATTGTATAAAATTAAAAATAGTATAGACATCTTTGGATATAATGTCAAGGACACGTCCGTTTCACAAATTTCCAGTTATCCTGTGTTTGTGTAAAAACGGACGGTTCCCGTGCCAGAGCCATAATATTCCGTACAGGGGCACGCTTCCGCTACGGTGGCATACGCAGTGGCGCATAAAATCCCAATGTTACAAAAAAACTAGCATTTTTTGTAACATTGGGGACGGGATTTAAACGCCGGCGATGCCAAAGTACCCCTTTTACGGAATATTGCTGGCATCTGGTACAAGAAACCTGTCATCATAAATTTATAGTAAAACCCAAAATAATAAGATAACTGGAAATTTTATGAAACGGACGTGAGAAATGGAGGGCATTTACGGAGTGACCGAAAGTTTCTCTTAAAGGTGCACAAGGGGAATTACAGAATGGAATCAGTAGATAGAATCGGAGAAGCAGAATGATTTGAAAGGGCAGAAATATAAAATAGAAAAATCATTAGAACGATAAGGAATGTGGGGTGTGGCGGTTGCTATGCCCTATATTTTTGTAGAAAATAGAAGGTAAGAGTGCTATAATTAAAACATGAAAGATATGAATAAATCAGTATTTGGCGAGGTAAGAGTATGTTATATACAATGGCAACATCTGTTATGGCAGAAGAGATACAAAATGTTTTACATACAACAATTAAGACGGTCTATTCAAAGTATTATCCAAAAGAAGTAGTAGATTTTTTTTGTAAACACCATAACCGGGAACATATTTTAGAGGGTGTAGCTTCGGGGAATATGGGGGTATTATTAGATGGCCAAACGATTGTGGGAACAGGATGTTTCGACAATAACCATATCACAGGACTATATGTATTACCTTGTTTTCAGAATCAAGGTTGTGGGTCACAGATTTTAGATTGTTTAGAAACAGAAATTGCAAAAAATTCTCCTGTTGCTCTCTTGGATGCGTCACTTCCTGCTGTGTTTTTATATGAGCATAGAGGATATAAAACGGTAGGGCATGGCGTTCTTGAATTAGAGAATGATGTTAAGTTGGTTTATGAAATCATGGAGAAAAAAATGAAAGATTAACTGTAGTAAAAAATCCAGTTTGTTAAGATGGTTGATAGAACTATAAGGAAATATAATGCAAACTTAAAAAAAAGGTAAAAATTGATTATAAAAAGTGCATTTCATGTGGCAGATGTTCCCAGATTTGCCCTATGGTAAATATTAAAATGATTGAAAATAAGCCTATGCCGCAAAATAGATGTACCTGTTGTTATAGGTGTTTTAGTAGTTGCCCTAAAAAAGCAATAACATTGATAGGTAATAAAGTGATAGAGCAGTCTGTTATTGATAAATATCTAAATGTTATTTTGCAAAATAAAGAATAATGGAGAAAAATATGGCAGAATTAACATTAATGATAAATATTGGCAGATAAATGGAAAAAGCTTACATCTGTTGGTATTGAATCTTCTGAAAAACTTATTGAGATAGGCGCAAAGGACGCATTTCTAAAGTTAAAGCAAAAATATCCGAATGTATGTCTTGTGAATTTGTATACATCAGAGGGTGCAATTCATAATATAGAATTTAACAGTCTTTCAGAAGATAAGAAAAAAGAACTACCAGCATAAAAATGGTATCTTCTTTTTCAGCGTAATTTTTTCGTTCAAAGAACGGGCAATCCTGCTTAAATGCACTTTGTTTCCTGCCAGAATGCCATAAAGCATCTGCAATATAAATTTACTTTCCGGTCTTTTTAAACCTTTTGAAATTTTCTGAGAAAAATTTGCTAAGTCCCGTTTCATTTCATACCCTAATCTTTTACAATTAATCATGCAAAAACACTCCTTTGTTTTATTATTTTGTGCTGATTTAATTATAACATTTAGGCTGTGTTTTTGCATTTTTTATTTTTGTACGGAATTAGCATTCAGAAAAAATGGGGAAATTCAAGAATGCAAAATATATTGAAACAGAGCATTTATATGTTATAATGTAAATTAAAATAAACAGAGGAGAGGAAAGTGATTTGAAGCGATGGGTAAGTAAAAGATGCAATGCTGACCTTGCTAAGATTGCATCACGTTATAATGTAACAGAAATATTTGCGGAAATCCTTGTTAAGAGGGGGTTATATACATGGGAAGCAATGGATAAGTACCTTTTTCCAGATTTAGAACTTATGTATAACCCCGGACTTATGAAAGGGCTTGAAGAGGCCGCCGGCTTATTAAAGGATTCCATAACAAAAGGCATAAAAACCAGGGTAATTGGCGATTATGATGTTGACGGGATAATGTCTACATATATACTGGTTAAGGGAATTTCTATGCTGGGCGGTAATGTGGATTACAGAATCCCACACCGTGTAAAGGATGGTTATGGCATACGTAGTTATATGGTTGATGAGGCTTATTTTGACAAGGCTGGCACAATAATTACATGTGACAATGGTATTTCGGCAACAGATGCAGCACGCAGGGCAAAGGAGCTTGGCATTACATATATTCTTACAGACCACCATGAAGTGCCGTCAGAGGATGGCACTCCTGTTATTCCTGTAGCGGATGCAGTTGTAAACCCAAAGCAGCCAGGCTGTAATTATCCGTTCCGGCAGTTATGTGGGGCAGGTGTAGCATATAAGATTTTAAGCTATATATTTGAACAGGAAAATAATAAAAGCTATATTGAAGAATTGCTTCCATTTGCTGCAATAGCTACAGTATGCGATGTAGTGCCTCTGGAAGATGAAAACAGAATTATTGTAAGTAATGGGCTTAAAATGCTTTCTGACAGAAGTATTTTAAAGAATAAAGGAATTAATGCACTTTTAAATGCTCTGCAGCTTGAGAGGGATATTTATGCAGGAGACCTTGGCTTCAGGATAGGGCCTTGTATTAATGCAGCAGGCAGGCTTTCAGATGCAGCAAAGGGAATGGAACTGCTGCTTGCAGACAATGACGGGGATGCCGCCGCCATTGCACAGGAACTTGTAAATTATAATGAAGAAAGAAAAGATATGACAGCTAAAGCAGAAGCAGAGGCAGACAGACAGGTTAGGGATTTTGATATAGAAAAAGAACCAGTGCTTGTTATTTACCTTGAAAACTGCCATGAAAGTGTGGCAGGAATTGTGGCAGGCAGAGTACGTGAAAAATATTACCGTCCTGTGTATATACTTACAAAAGCTGGACGTGGGTTAAAAGGGTCAGGACGTTCTGTGCCAGGATACCATATGCAGTCAGAATTAACAAAATGCCAGGAACTTTTAACTGAATTTGGAGGACATGCAATGGCGGCAGGATTTTCACTTCCAGAAGAAAACCTTGATAAATTCCGCAGTACATTAAACAGCCAATGCAAACTGTCACCAGATGAACTTATAGAAAAAGTCGTATTTGACAAAGAAGTAAAACTGTCAGATGTAAGCCAGGAACTTATCACACAGCTTAAATGGCTTGAACCGTTTGGGGAGGCAAACAGCAGGGCTGTTTTTGCAAAACGTGGCGTTATTGTAAAATCTATGTATATGTGTGGAAAGGAAAAACAGATTGCAAGGCTTAAGCTTGAAGATGAAGGAAAGATATTTGATGCAGTTGATTTTAATGCAGAAAGATGTACAGGAAGTGCAGTATGCAGCCGGTATGGACAGGAAGTGTGGAAGTCTATGAAAAACGGTATGTGTGGACAGGAGTTAGATATATTATATGTTCCTGATATAAATGGGATGTATGGAAATATACAATTTAAAATACTTGATTGCAGATAGGAATTTACAAGCGGGAATGGTTTTTAAGGGGATTTAATATGGCAGGAAATGGAAAACGATTAAATAAAAAAATGTGTTTTTTGGTTGTAGCAGTTCTGGTTTTTCTGGTATTAGCAGGCTGGTTTATTTTACATAAATATATCAAAAATAATAATTCTTCTGGAAAAAGCATAACAGAAAATTCTACAACGCCTTCTAGTAATCCTGTTCTGGAGATGAAATTAAAAGAAGTTTCAAAAAGCAGTTTGGGTGCAGATATGCCAAGGCTTGGTTTTGCTAATGAGAAAATGGTGATTATATATGATGATAATGGGATTTATATATTTGACCTGTTATCTGGAAATCTTGATGGATATTTTGATTTCGGGGAGAATGGGCTTGGTGGCTTGCAGGGCAGTAATGCTACATTTGTAAATGTTTCTTCTGATGGAAGCAGTATTTATATTGACAGTGCAGATAAGAAGAAGTTTATTTATAATGTTAAGGAACATTCTTATGAAAGAGCTGATTTTGACCCTGGTAAAATAGATTTCTGGGAGGAAAGAAAGGGAAGCCAGAAACAAATAAAAACAGAAAAGTATTTCAGTATAAGCAATGTTTATAATGATAATAAAGATAAAATGTTTCTTGCTTTAATAAGAAATAGTGAGATGGATTATTCATCAGTGGCTTATGTCAATTCAGAAAATGGAAAAGAAAATATTTATCTTTTATTCCAGCCGGATAATTAAATAATTTGTGTATCTTCAGTGCTGGAAACCCTGCGTCCGTCTGCAAACGAAGGATGGCTGGAAATTTTATGAAACGGACGTGGCTATGTAACTAAAATGTCTTGGATTTTATTATATTTTGTGTTAATATACATATATTAATTGGTTTAGTATGGAGGTGGAGATATGGCGGATTTATCAGCTATAGGTGCATTATCGTCCCTTAGTGAAAAAGATTTATATTACCAGTATTTAATAAATAACAACTCAGCAAGTACTATGTTTAATGCTTTGGCAGGCAATAGCTCACAGGACTCTGGTGATGGTCTTGGGTTATCAGGGCTTATGGGTGCAATAAGCCAGGCAGGTTCTTTACCAGGGCTTTCATCACTTCTTGGTTCATCCCTTGGGATTGCTGGAAGTGATGGAATTGGTTCTCTTGGCATGGTATCAAGCTTTTCATCTATTTTAAAGCTTTACCTTAATGCAGAAACAAGCGAAGCAGGTAATATGGCGCAGAAACTTTCAGAAGCGCTTGAAACAGCAGATGAAGCAGGCGAATCTGCAACAAATTCATATAAAACTGTACAGGAGATTTACCAGTATTTTCTGGGTAAATCATCATTAACAGCACAAGCTTTGAATTTGAATAAGAGCGCATCTTCTGGTGCGGCACAGGCAGCAGGGGTTTCTGGCGCAGCAGGCATACCGCAGATGGTTTCGCCATCGGAAGCTTTTAATGAGTTTGATTTTGATGCTTACATAAAGAACATTGAAAGTGGGCTGGGTATGGCAGGAAATATCTGAAAGTTGTTAATTCTTAATTAAAAAGTAATATAAAAGTAATATATATTATATAAATATGACATAAAAAGATGGTAAGATAAGTAATTAGAATATTTATCTTGCCATCTTTTAGGTTTTGCGGCTGGCAGAGGTTTTACAGATTAAGGTTTGTAAAATCATATTTAATTTTGTATTTAATAAAAATTCCAGTAATTATACGTACTAAAGTGTATACAATAATTATAAATGCAGGAACAGTTTTAAGAGGCATTGCATAAAGGCTGTGGAGGTTTATATCAGCCTGCCATATAAGAAGCAGGAAGCAATTCAGCAGATAGCCGTATTTTTCATTTTTATACCGGGTTATTGTAAAACTGTATTTGCTGGCCGTATATGGAAGGGCAGATTCTTCTGTGATTTTCTGGTTTTGTGATATGCTTGTGGCAAAGCTGAAGAACAGTGGTGCAAAAACCGCTGCCAGTAAAATGTATGCAGGGGTTGTACGCATTGGAAAATATATAATTGCAAGCAGGATAAGCAGGACATATTTAGAGCATTTTAACCCTGCATACCTGCTTATAAGTGATATTTCTTTGTTTAGTTTTTTGCGGTTTTGCATATAAAAGCCTCCAGTCTTGCATGTTCTGTAGTTTTGTATAAATTATATTATAAAACATACATGTGTTTTAGTCAAAAGCTGTATTATAATATTATTACATACTGGAAGCAGCAGGTATAGCAGGTTACTATGGACAGCGTAGCTGTAAATAGTAACAGTATAGCAATGCCGGGGTGGAAATTTATAAAAAATCCACTTTTAAATTTGCAATAAATGGTATATAATATTAAAGTGTATGTTTATTTTAGTCTAACTTTGGAAAAAATAGAGTAGTAAGTTGCGTTGAAAGGAGAAAATTAATGGTTGGCAGTGATATCGGAATTGACCTTGGCACAGCTAATGTGCTTGTATATATAAAGGGTAAAGGTGTTGTTTTAAGAGAACCTTCAGTTGTTGCATTTGACAGGGATACTAATAAGATTAAAGCTATTGGTGAAGATGCGAGGCTTATGCTTGGCCGGACACCAGGCAATATTGTTGCAGTGCGCCCGTTACGCCAGGGAGTTATATCTGATTATACTGTAACTGAAAAGATGCTTCGTTATTTTATACAGAAATCATGTGGCAAGACCCGTTTCAGGAAACCGCGTATAAGTGTGTGTGTGCCAAGCGGGGTGACAGAAGTTGAAAAGAAGGCTGTTGAAGACGCAACATATGAAGCAGGAGCAAGGGAAGTAGCGATTATAGAAGAGCCAATAGCAGCAGCTATTGGTGCAGGGATTGATATTGCAAGGCCATGTGGCAATATGATTGTAGATATAGGGGGCGGTACTGCTGATATTGCTGTAATTTCTCTTGGAGGTACAGTTGTCAGCACATCTATTAAGGTTGCAGGTGATGACTTTGACGAAGCCATTGTGCGCTATATGCGTAAGACGCACAACCTTCTTATAGGTGAAAGAACCGCAGAAGATATAAAAGTTAAAATTGGTTCAGCATACAAACGTCCTGAAGTTGAAACTATGGACGTAAGGGGGCGTAATCTTGTTACTGGCCTTCCTAAGACTATAACAGTGACATCTGATGAAACGCTTGATGCATTAAAAGAGATTACATCACAGATAGTTGAAGCAGTACACAGCGTGCTTGAAAAGACACCTCCTGAACTTGCAGCGGATGTTGCAGACAGGGGAATTGTGCTTACGGGCGGTGGCAGCCTTTTATATGGGCTTGAAGAGCTTATAGAGGAAAGGACAGGCATTACAACCATGACTGCAGAAGACCCTATGACCGCTGTTGCAGTAGGCACCGGCAAGTTTGTTGAATTTCTTAGCGGCAAGCGTGATGACAATGATTAAATAAAATTAGTGGCAAATGTAACCAATTGAAGCATATAAGGCTGTTATATGCTAATCGGTTTAATAAAAAGTGACGATATATTAATGTGGGTAAATTTATATATTATTATACAAGTAACGCAATAAATGGTTTATACGTATTTTATGCATTGTCTTAGGCGGCATGGCCGCTGTGTTTGGAAGCGTGGAAGGGGATTTATAAATGGTCAGAGGATTATACACTGCATATACAGGTATGGTTAATGAACAGAAGAGACTGGATATTATTTCTAATAACCTGGCTAACTCAGCTACAGTTGGTTATAAGGCAGAGAATGTTACAAGCCAGTCTTTTAAGGATATGATGGCAATTAAGATAAGGGATGGTTCTAATGCATACCTGGATGAGCCAGTTGGCAATATGAACCTTGGTGTCAAGATAGGTGAAACGTATATGGACTGGACACAAGGTTCTTTAAGGGAAACAGGCAATACATATGATATTGCCATTGAAGGTGATGGTTTCTTCACAATGAGGGTTACAGATGCTAATGGCAATGATGAAACAATGTATACACGTAATGGCAGGTTTACTGTAACAAAGGATGGTTTCATAGTTGACTGTGATGGCAACCATTTGCAGGGTGCCAGTGGGGATCTGCAGGTGCCTGTTGATGCAACAGAGATTGCAATTAAAAACAGTGGTGCAGTTTATGCAGATGGTGTACTTGTAGACACTATTGCTCTTACGGATTTTGAAGATTACAACTATCTTGAACTTTATGGTGAAAATATGTACAGGGCATTAAATGGGGCAACTGTTAAGCAGGCTTATGCAGGGATGCTGCAGGGATTTACAGAACAGTCTAATGTCAATGTTATTGACCAGATGGTTTCAATGATTACAATTACACGTGCATATGAAGCAGGACAGAAGATGATACAGACACAGGATAACCTTATTGGCAAGGCTGTTAATGAAGTTGGCAAGTTATAGTTGCAGTAAAATATTTATATGGCATTATGCCAGGAAGCGTTCCTGGATTTTGGTGCAGGGAAGGGCAGGTCTTTTAATATGATGAGGTCACTTTGGACTGCTGCTTCGGGCATGAAAGCCCAGCAGACCAGTCTTGATACTATATCAAACAATTTGGCAAATATTAATACAACTGGTTATAAAAAAGAAACAACAGCATTCCAGTCACTTTTATACCAGACAATACAGGAAAAGACTAATGATACAAATGGTGTTGTCAAGCCAGTTGGCGCACAGGTCGGTCTTGGTGTTAAAGTTTCAGCAATTACAACATCATATAATGGTGATGGTGAACTTACTGAAAGTGATGGTGACTTTGACTTTGGCATAAATGGTGAAGGTTTCTTTATGGTTGAGATGCCAGATGGTTCTACAGGTTATACAAGGAATGGGCATTTTATACTGGCAGTAGACAATGCTGGAATGACACTTTCAACTGCTGATGGTTATGCAATCCTTGATACAAATGGCAACCGTATTACATTTGCTAGTGATTTGGATGCTTCAAGGCTTTATTTTGATAACTATGGTAATATATATTATAAAGGTAATGACAATAACCCTGTCTCTTTGAATATTTCTATAGGGATGACACAGTTTAACAACCCATCGGGGCTTGACAAGCTTGGTGGCAGCTACCTTGGCGCAACACCTGCTTCAGGTGAACCAAGAGTTGAAGGGATTGATGCAAACCTTAAAAGAAGCATTGTAAAACATGGTTATCTTGAACATTCCAGTGCGCAGGCAGTGGATGAAATGGTTGACATGATTGTTACACAGCGTGCATATGAAATGAACTCCAAGGCAATACAGGCTTCGGATGAAATGTTACAGCAGGCAAATAATCTCAGGTCATAATAAAGAAGGGTAAGGTGGTTTTATGGCTTCTATATTGGATACATCATCAATATATAATACATATTATAACAATATAAATTCTTATACAGGTTCTTCTTTACAGAATAAGCTTGATAACATGGGGACAACAGAGGATTCAGATAAGCTTATGGAAGTCTGTAAAGATTTTGAATCATATTTTGTGCAAAAGATAATTGAAGAGTCTAAAAAATCCCTTCAAAATGAAGATGAAAAGGGAGAATATATGCAGTATTTCAGCACAATGCTTAACCAGACATATGCTGATGCCATTGTGGATGGCGGCGGGTTAGGACTGGCACAGCAGTTATATGATTCTATGACTGATAAATAACATATAGTATAATTTATAAAAATGAATAAACGGGCCGCTGCTTTGAGCAGTGGCTTTATTCTTTACAGAAGGGACTGGTATTTTTAATGATGGAAGCCGAAGGGTATGTAGACCGTATTACATTCCGTAATGAAGAAAATGGTTATACTGTATTATATCTGTCTGACCCTTCAAAAGAGAAGGAGGAAGAGAAAGAAACCTGCTGTGTAGGATATTTTTCATTTGTATCAGAAGGGGAATACCTTTTAGCAAGGGGAAATGAAGTAATACATAGAAATTACGGACGCCAGTTACAGGTAGAAAGTTATGAGGAAAAAACACCTGATGATGAATTTGCAACAGAGAGGTATTTAGGGTCCGGGGCTATAAAAGGAATAGGACCTGCACTTGCGGCAAGGATAGTAAGGAAGTTTGGTGCAGATACTTTTAGTATTATTGAAAAAGAACCTGAACGGCTTGCAGAAGTTAAAGGTATAAGTATGAAAATGGCTGTAAATATTGCAGGGCAGTTTTCAGAAAAAAGGCAGACACGCCATGCAATGATGTTTTTGCAGGATTATGGCATAAGCATAAATATGGCTGTAAAAATATACAAATACTACAAAGACGATATTTATGAGGTTCTTCATAAAAACCCCTATAAACTAGCAGAAGATATAACAGGAATAGGATTTAAATTTGCCGATGCCATTGCCCAGAAGGCAGGCTTCCAGCTGGATTCAGAGTACAGAATACGGGCTGGGATAATTTATTCATTACAGCAGTCAGGAGCACAGGGGCATTGTTACCTTCCAGAAAATGAACTAGTTAATGCTGCAACAGAACTTTTATTAACAGACAGGGAAATTGTTGCACATGAAACAGATGCACTAGCATTGGATAAAGAAATTGTTATACAAGAAACAGGAGGGGAAAGGCGTCTTTATATAAGCAGGCTTTATTATATGGAGTTAAATTGTGCAAGGATGCTTTTAGATTTGAATATACATTTTCCAGTTAATATGGCAGAACTTGAAAGAAGGACACAGGAAAACCAGCAGAAAGAAATTATCCTTGATGAATTACAGAAGCAGGCAGTATACCATGCTGCTATGGATGGTGTGCTTATAATAACAGGAGGACCAGGTACGGGCAAAACTACTACTATTAATACAATTATAAGTATACTAGAAGAAGAAGGGCTTGAGGTGCTTCTCGCCGCCCCGACAGGAAGGGCAGCTAAAAGGATGTCAGAAACATCCGGCAGGGAAGCACAGACGGTACACAGGCTGCTTGGCGTAAATGGCGGAGGTGGTGATGGAGGCGGAATGCATTTTGAAAGAAATGAATTGCAGCCGCTTGAAGCAGATGTTATTATAGTAGATGAGTTTTCAATGGTTGACATATATCTGCTCCATGCACTTTTAAAAGCACTTGTGCCTGGAACACGCCTTATAATGGCAGGAGATGCAAACCAGCTTCCATCAGTAGGGCCTGGCAATGTATTAAAAGACATGATAAAGTCAGGTTTTTGTAATGTAGTGAAACTTAACCATATTTTCAGGCAGGCAGCAGAAAGCCAGATTGTAACTAATGCACATAAAATTAATGCTGGGATGCAGATAAAACTAGACAATAAAAATATGGATTTCTTCCATCTTGAAAGGGATAACCCACAGGATGTAATTAACGTAGTAATACAGCTTATCATGAAAAACCTGCCTAATTATGTCAATGCAGAGCCATATGACATACAAGTGCTTACACCAGTAAGGAAAGGCACGCTTGGGGTAGAAAGCCTTAATAAAGTTTTACAGAATTATATGAATATGAAATCACCTGGCAAAAAAGAAAAAGAATTCCATGGAATACTTTTCAGGGAAAATGACAAGGTGATGCAGATTAAAAATAATTACCAGATAAAGTGGTCTAAATCTAACAGGTTTGGTGATATATATGAAGATGGCACAGGGGTTTTTAATGGTGATACAGGGGTTATAAAGAGCATTTCTGAAATAGAAGAAGCTGTTGTGGTTGAATTTGAAGAAGGAAAAACTGCAAAGTACAATTTTAATGAAATGGATGAGCTGGAACTTGCATACGCTGTAACGATACATAAATCACAGGGAAGCGAATATCCTGCTGTAATTATACCTGTACTTGGAGGCCCTAAAATGCTGTTAAACAGAAATCTTCTTTATACGGCGGTTACAAGGGCTAAGAAGTGTGTAACACTTGTTGGAAGTGCAGCAGTTATCAGCCAGATGATAGGAAATGTAAATGAGCAGAAGCGCTATTCGGGTCTTTGCCAGCGCATAGTTGAAATGGAGGAAATGGATACTGGAGGGTTTGTCTAAGTATGTAAAATATGGAAAAGAAACCTTGAGGTTTCTGGCAAGGTTTATATATCCAGAAAGATGCCCAGTATGTGGAAAGGTTATTCCAGCAGCTGCAGATTATGGTATCTGTAGTAGCTGTACTGGAAAGGCAGAACTTGTAAAAAGCCCTTTCTGCATGAAATGTGGCAAGCCACTGGGAAACAATGGGGAATTTTGTATGGATTGCATGAAAAAAGAAACTTCATTTATTTGTGGAAGGGCAGTATTTGTGTATAATAAATATATGAAGAAGTCCATGGAAAGCTTTAAGTATTATGGCAGGGCGGAATATGCAAAGTTTTATGCTGGACAGATGTTTGAAGTTTATGGCAGGTGGATAGAAAGCATATCTCCTGATGCATTGATACCTGTGCCTGTACATATTAACAGGATGCTGGACAGAGGGTATAACCAAGCTGGTATTATAGCAGACATACTGGGGGAGCTTACAGGAATACAGGTTATACATAACCTTCTTATACGCAGGAAGGACACTGTCCCACAAAAAGAACTTTCATATAAAGAAAGAAGGGATAACCTGTATAAAGCATTTGATATAGTAAAGCAAACCAGGGAGTTGTATCAGGATGTTAAGTGTGTTATAATAATAGATGATATATATACAACAGGCAGCACAATAGAAGAGTGTTCTTATGTTTTAAAATGTGCGCATATAGAAAGTATCTATTTTTTATGTACTTGTATAGGAAAAGGATATTAATGAAGGGAGGTATCTGGTATGGATGTCAGAAATTGTAAAAAATGTGGAAATTTATTTGACTATACAGGCAATCCGCTTTGTCCGGCCTGCGAAAAGGAAATGGAAGAAAAGTTTATGGAGGTAAGGAGGTATATATATGAAAATCCAGGCGCAGGCATGCCAGAAGTTGCAGAGGAAAATGATGTTCCAATGCAGCAGATAAAGAAATGGGTACGGGAAGAAAGGCTGAGCTTTACTAAGGATTCTGGTGTTTCTATAGAATGTGAAAAGTGTGGAAGGCCAATACTTACAGGCCGTTTCTGCCCAGGGTGCAAGCAGAGCATGGCAAATTCATTGAATAATCTTTATGTGACAGCTGCACCACAAAAGGATAAAAAGGCAACTAGTGCAAAGATGAGGTTTCTAGGCAATTAAAATGTCTGAATTTAAAGGAGGGAGCTCTTTGACAGATATGGAGGTAGATGAGATTTTCGATTGTGCTTTCGTATCGGTATCTAAAAAAATAGCTTCATTAAATCTTAAAAGGGAAACAGAAAGGGATTTAAGAAGAGATAATAGTTATACCGGTTCTGTATTTACAAAGGGAAAGTTTAATTCCCTGGTGGTTTGTGAAATTTCATCTGATGTTTATGAACATATCATTTACGTTATGAATGGTGGGACGCCGGTTTCTGATGATGAGAAATTGCTTTATATTAATGAATATATAAACATTGTATGTGGCTGTGCTTTATCGAATATAAGTAATAAAATAGGGGGTGCATCAAGACTGACAGTTCCGGTGTTCTTGAAGAAAGGTGAAACAATCGGGGAAGAAGATAGAAGATCTAAAAGTGTGGTTTTATATTATGAAACTGACATAGGTGTAATCCGTGTTTCAGTTTACTATTAATAGTGTGCATAATTTAAAGGAGGATGACAAATGGATAAAACAACTATTTTAGTAGTAGATGATTCGCCATTTGCTTCTAAACAGATTAAAGATATTGTTGAAGAAAATGGGTATGAAGTTATTGGTTATGCTAAGAATGGTGAAGAGGGCATAAAGATGTATGAAGAGCTGCGCCCAGATATGGTGGTGCTTGATATAATTATGCCAGGAATTGATGGTCTGGAAACAGCACAGATATTAAAAGAGAAAGACCCTGATGTAACAATTCTTATGCTGAGTTCGCTTTGTGATTCAGGTACACTTGAAGAAGTGCGTGCTATAGGGGTTAAGTATCTTATACCTAAGCCTTGGGAAGATGATGTGCTTCTGGCAACACTGGAACTGTTAAGGAAACACAGGGAAGAACATATCGAAGCAGCAGAAAAAAAAGAAGACTGATAAAGATGAGGGACTGTATTGGAATATCTGGTTAAAGATATTACTATACAGTTCCTTTTTATTTGTTATGGAGTTTGTCTGGTATTTAGGTATTAAAATCATTAATGTACCTTTTCTGCTCATAATGGAAAAATCTATTGTTATATATATATAACTATATTATAATGTTATTATTTTAGGTTGATGTTAAATATTATAAAGCAACAGACTAATCTTTTTACTTTAGAAATAAAAAAATAATGAACAGAAAGGATAATGATTATGAATATAAATATGCATCTGACTAAAGAAAAAGTGAAAAAAAGGTGTAATATATGCAATAAGAACTATTCAGTAAGAAAAGAATATTGTAAAAAGTGTGGGGTTCATCTTGTAAATGAATATGTAGCAAATTCCATAAATATAACTCCTATAATTATGGTATTGGTTTGTGTTGTTATTCTGTTTGCAGGAGTTTATTTTATAGGGTCAGGTTTTCATATAGATACAAAATCATGGAAAGATAATATTTTAATGGCAGACCGTCTTGGCTGGGAAGAAAAAAATGGAAAAGTATTAGGAGGCAATATTCAGCGTTCAGATATTGCCAGTGTTACTTTCCTGGATAGTACAAAAAATTTGCCAGACAATGCATGGGATGTATCAGTAGAGAAGAATGGTTCTGTAATGGCATATGTGAAGAAAAATGAAAAATTATATGACCTTTATATTACAGGTGATGGCGGAATCAATGCTGGAGAAGCATGCCAGGATTTGTTTTGCAATTATACAAATATGAAAAAAATTAATTTTAACAATTGTTTTCATACAGACTATGCCACATCGTTAGGATATATGTTTATATATTGTGGTAAATTGGAATCAATTGATTTTAGCGGATTTAATACTTCTGCAGTAACAAATATGGAATATATGTTTTTTGATTGTAAATCGTTAAAAAGGATAAATATTAGCAGTTTTGACACTTCTTCAGTAATAACTATGAATGATATGTTTAATGCTTGTAAATCATTGAAAAAACTGAATATAAGTTCATTTGATACTTCTAATGTAGAGAATATGAGTTTAATGTTTTGTAATTGTTTGAAATTAAAAGAATTGTATTGGGAAGATTTTGATACTTCTTCGGTTACAAATATGGGAGCTATGTTTGCAGGGTGTGCTTCGCTAGAGAATTTTGATATAAGCAGCTTCAATACTTCAAAAGTAGTGGATATGCATGAAATGTTTTCTGGCTGTAAGAAAATAGAACAGTTAGATTTAGGTGGTTTTGATACCTCTTTGGTAGAAAATATGCAGGATATGTTTAGAGAATGCACATTTTTGGAAAAATTAGATATTAGCCATTTTAATACCTCTTCAGTTACAAATATGCAAAGTATGTTTGGAGGATGTACCTCCTTAGAGAAGATTGATGTCAGCCATTTTAATACTTCTTTGGTTACAAATATGCAAAATATGTTCTGTAACTGTACTTCTTTAGAGGAACTAAATATAAGCGGCTTTGACACTTCAGCAGTGATAATTATGCGGAATATGTTTTATGGGTGTTCCTCATTAAAAGAATTAGATGTAAGTAACTTTGACACTTCAAAAGTATCTGATATGTCAGCAATGTTTTATAGGTGTTCTTCTATTACTGAGCTGGATGTAAGTGGATTTGATACATCGTTAATAGCAGAACCGGAACATATAAGCTGGATGTTTGCTGATTGTAAAAATCTTAATAGCTTTGGTGGAAAATTATTATTGCCAGCATCTGAGATTAATGGGAATAAAACCATTTTTCAAGGAACAAAGTGGGAAAATAAGGAATGGAAAGATTAGCTGTTACATATAAAGACAGGTGCCCTTTGAATATTATTATTCAAAGGGCAATATTTATTGTTGCATTTTAAAATAGTGCTAATAAAAGGGTGTGTAGAATAAACTGTGTATTCATCACAGAAAATTCGACACACCCATTTT
>CAJTXH010000012.1 GCA_910580005.1 uncultured Lachnospiraceae bacterium
AAGCACTGCAAGGTGTTGAGCTGGCTGTCACTAATAGACCGCAGGCTTGACCAATAAGATGGGTAAAAAAGCTTGCATAATTGGAGGAAGTGTGGTATAATCAGTATACAGTTCTGAGGGTACAGGTTTTTAGGAAGTAATATTCCTCGATAGCTCAATGGTAGAGCACACGGCTGTTAACCGTGGGGTTGTTGGTTCGAGCCCAACTCGGGGAGTTTTCCAGGATAATGCATATTTTTCTGGAAGCTGAATAATATATTAGTATATTTATATGGCTCCATGGTCAAGTGGTTAAGACATCGCCCTTTCACGGCGGTAACACGGGTTCAAATCCCGTTGGAGTCATTTTTGTTTTGGCGACTTAGCCAAGTGGTAAGGCGTGGGACTGCAACTCCCTGATCATCGGTTCAAATCCGTTAGTCGCCTTTTGTTTAGAGAAAACTGTAATGATATATGTCATTACAGTTTATTTCTTTATAGGGAAATAAGGAAAGAAAAATATGGATATTAGTTTTTTTGACAGCATACAAGAATATTTTGGAGAAAGCCAGACAGAACCAGGACAATATTCATCACTGGCACTTGCATATATAGGTGATGGTGTTTTTGATTTAATTATAAGGACAATTATACTTGACCTTGGTAGTGGAAAAGTAAATGATTTTCATAGAATGACAAGTAATATTGTAAAAGCACCATCACAGGCAAAGATTATAAGGTCAGTATTTGATGAGCTTACAAAAGAAGAAATGGCAGTATATAAACATGGAAGAAATGCAAAATCTGCTACATCTGCCAAAAATTCATCTATTATAGATTACAGGGTAGCGACAGGTTTTGAGGCACTGACAGGGTATTTATATCTTACAAACAGATTAAACAGGGCACTGGAAATAATAAAACTTGGAATGGAAAGGGCAGGTTTTATGCCAATACATAAATATAAACAACTGTCCGGGAAAAACAGAGGGCAGGATGCTAAAGTGAGGAAATAACATTATAGAAATTCCTGGGTTTATGTATACTGGCAGAACATGGATTTTATAATGAGAGAAGAAGGAATGGTAATAGAGGGAAGGAATGTTGTAATAGAAGCATTCAGGTCAGGAAAAACTATTGACAGGCTTTTCGTGCTTGATGGATGCAAGGATGGGCCTGTATGCACGGTTTTAAGGGAAGCTAAGAAAACAGACTGTATTATAAATTTTGTCAAGAAGGAGCGGCTTGACCAGTTGTCTGAAACAGGAAGACACCAGGGTGTAATTGCATATGTAGCAGCATATGGATACAGTACAGTTGAAGAAATGCTTAAGACGGCAAGTAATAAAAATGAGCCACCATTTCTTATACTGCTTGATAATATTGAAGATCCCCACAATCTAGGCTCTATTATAAGGACTGCCAACCAGGCAGGGGCGCATGGGGTTGTAATACCTAAAAGGCACGCAGCAGGACTTACGGCAGTAGTTGCTAAAGCTTCAGCGGGGGCAATAAATTATACACCTGTTGCTAAAGTCACTAATATAGTAAAAACTATTGAAAACTTAAAAAAACAGGGAATGTGGTTTGTATGTGGGGATATGGAAGGTGAAACTATGTATGGCTTAGACCTTACAGGCCCTATAGGGGTAGTAATAGGTAGTGAAGGGGATGGTGTAAGCCGCCTTGTTAAAGAAAAGTGTGATTTTATTGCATCTATTCCAATGTTTGGTGATATTGGCTCACTAAATGCTTCTGTTGCAATGGGTATTTTGTCATATGAGATAGTAAGGCAGCGTTTAATGCAGAAAAAGTAAAGCCAGGGTCTGCCAGGTTCGCATGGCAGAAGTCTGCTGTTTCTATTTGTGCCGCTGGAAGTGGCATGGGGGATTATTATGGAAATTGGATTTAGCGGATTACCAGAGAATGATATTATAGATATGGCAAAGTCAGGAAATGACAGGGCAATGACATTTATAATGGAGAAATATAAAAGCCTTGTGCGGCAGAAAACACGCCCGTTCTTTTTATCAGGCGGTGATAAAGACGATTTGCTACAGGAAGGGATGATAGGGCTGTATAAAGCAATCTGTGATTATCTTCCTGAAAAGGAGGCTTCATTTAAAACATTTGCCGAATTATGCATATCAAGGCATATTTATTCTGCCATAAAAATTTCAAATAGAATGAAGAACCAGCCATTAAATACATATATTTCAATATATGCACCAGCCCTTTCTGTAGACAATGAACCATCTGGTGCCGATTTTATGATAGACCAGGAACTGGAAGTTGCAGAGGGTAATCCTGAAGATATTGTAATTGGGAGGGAAAGTGCTGTTTTTACACAAAAACAGCTTTTTAAAAATCTTAGTAAAATGGAGAAACAGGTTCTTGGCAGATATCTTAGTGGTATGACATACCAGGAAATAGCAGCAGATATGGACAAGACCCCTAAATCTATTGACAATGCATTACAAAGGATTAAAGCGAAGCTTAACAGGCAGAGGAAGTTTGAAAGTTTTTAAAATATGCTTGAATTATTTTGTAATGTATTATATAATAGTGTCCGTTGGATATTATAGATGGATATTTTATGCTGCTATGGCTCAGCAGGCAGAGCGTCGCCTTGGTAAGGCGGAGGTCACGGGTTCAAATCCCGTTAGCAGCTTAATAGTATAATACGTTTTGGCAGCACATTATTCTGTATCTGTGTTATTTTTTTATTGTTCTTTGGGATAGGATAATCCCAATATTTTCCTTATTTTAGTCATAATGGACATCATATTTTGTGATACCATCTGGTTAGGTACAAAAAAGAACCGCTGGAGAAGCGATTCTTAAAGGAGAAGGTATGAAAAAAATTTAAGCACTTATCAAATGTTTTTGTTTCATTTGATAAAATTATTATATTTATGAATTATGAACTTGTGATGTTCTTCTTGTTAAAAAAATGTGAACAATTTTCCATAAAATATGAATTTATCCAGAGGAAATATCTGCAAGCCGCTTCGTTGCCTGCCCTCTGGCAAAGCAGCACCACAGCTTAAGAAGCGTGTCTTATAAGGATTTACTTAATTAGGAAAAGTTTTGATACCATTTTTTTCCTGTACTGGGCAGGTGTAATATTATTTAGCAATTTAAAACGGCTGATAAAGTGGCTGCATGATGCAAAGCCTAGAAAAGAGCTGATTTCGGTACAAGATACATTACTATTTATAAGCATATATTTAGCCATTTCGCATTTCTGGAACAGTACATATTGTGCAAGTGTCATGCCAGTTTCTTTTTTAAAGAGTTTTGAGAGGTAATCTGTGCTGATATTCTGGTCTTTGGCTATGCTGCCTGTACCAGATATTTCTGGCAGGTGTTTCTGTATATAATCCATAGCTTTGGAAACATGCAGGGATACAGATTTGCGTGTTACAATATCATGCATTGATTTTGTATAATCTGTAATCACTTGTTTTTTAATTTTAGATAAAGTCTTTTCATTATGGGCGGTATCTATTCTCCTTATAAAAATACTACTCATTTTATAAGCAATTTCAATATTCATGCCGCCTTCAATACAGAAGCGGGATATCATTGCAGTTAATATTATAAGATGGTATTTTAAATTCCGTAAATGGTTCTTTGAAAGCACACCCATTCCAGAGGTGCTGGCAGTATCCATTTTGCCAAGAAGTATTTCGGGATTGCCAGATTGTATATCTTTATAGAAACTGAATTCATCCTTTATTGGTTTATAGAATGAAATCTGTTCCTGCTGCTGCAGAAGCAGTTTTTGCAGTTCTTTGTTCATAACATTTCCCTCCTTAAATTATAATGCTGGTATAATGGTATAAATGCCGTTTGTATTATATCATTATATAATTATATTTTCTATTATAATTAAAAAAAAATACATGCAATAGCCAGAAACAGCAATTTATGTTTGCAAACCGCTTGCTACAAAGCTGTTTGCGTGCAGGAAGTTAAAGATTTGCTTGTTTTTATGGATGAAAATATAATTTATAACATACATTGTTATTAGCCATATATTTTTACGCACCAGGGGAATTCTGGGCAGATGGGATTAATAAAGTCTTTGATTGCTATGGCATTGGAAGGGCATTGCGGACTTATAAAGGAATGCTTTATGAATTATAAAAAGCTATAACAATTATTGGCAATATTGCTGGTTTCTGCTATGGATTGATTGACATTTTCCGTCAAAATGGTACAATAAGTAGGTGGTGTTGTATTGATGTAATCCCATTTTAGAAGACCTCCGTTTTTATGGCATAAAACTATAACTGGCGGGGAGTTTTCTTGTGCCAGTACAGCCATGTTTTCTGCTTCTATAAGTTTAAACAGAATATACTGCCTGTACAAAAAGGCAGGCTGGGTTATTTATAATAAATTCCAGTTATGGGGTTATCTGGAAAATCAAAGTACAACAAAAAATAAATTAGAAAGGGGAAACGGAATGAATGAAGCAACATTTCGTGGGGGTGTACATCCTTACGAGGGAAAAGAGCTGTCTAAGGATTTGCCAATCAAAACCGTATTGCCAAAGGGGGAGCTGGTATTTTCAATGGCGCAACATATTGGTGCGCCTGCAAAGCCTGTAGTGCAGAAGGGTGATAAAGTCCTTGTGGGACAGAAGATAGGCGAAGCTGGCGGCTTTATATCTGCCAATATATGCAGCTCTGTTTCAGGAACTGTTAAAGCAGTTGAGCCAAGAATGATGTTAAATGGTTCAAGCGTTACATGTGTAGTTATTGAAAACGACGGAGAGTACACAGGTATTAAAGGACTTGGGGAAAACAGGGACTATACTAAACTTTCCAATGATGAGATACGTGAAATTGTAAAGGAAGCCGGAATAGTGGGTATGGGAGGTGCCGGTTTCCCAACTAATGTTAAACTTTCACCAAAAGAACCAGATAAGATTGACTATATATTAGTTAATGGTGCGGAGTGTGAGCCATACCTTACTTCAGATTACCGCCAGATGCTTGAATGTCCAGAAGAGATTGTAGGCGGGCTTAAAGTTATGCTTAAGCTTTTTGATAAGGCAAAGGGGCTTATCTGTATTGAGGATAACAAGCCTGATGCAATAGCTAAGATGAAAGAAGTGGTTAGTGGGGAAAGCCGCATTGAGGTTAAGGAATTAAAGACTAAATACCCACAGGGCGGTGAGCGTACACTTATTTCCGCCGCTACTGGAAGGAAAATTTATTCTGCAAAGCTTCCAGCAGATGCAGGCTGCATAGTTGACAATATTGCAACAGTAATAGCTATTTACAGGGCAGTATGCAAGCAGACACCGCTTATAACAAGGGTTATGACACTTACAGGTGATGCGTTCAAAACACCAGTGAATGTTAGTGTAAGGCTTGGTGCAAGCCATGCAGAACTTGTTGAAGAGGGAGGCGGTTTTGCTACAGAGCCAGCTAAGATTATTTCAGGCGGGCCTATGATGGGATTTGCCATGTTTGACCTTAATGTGCCTATTACAAAGACGTCTTCTTCACTGCTTGCGCTTACAAAGGATGAGGTGGCAGAGAATGAGCCTTCTCCATGTATACGCTGTGGGCGTTGTGTAAGTGCATGTCCAGGCAACCTTGTACCACAGAAGATGGCACATGCAGCTATGAATAATGATTATGATGCATTTGTTAAGTTAAATGGCATGGAGTGTTACGAGTGCGGAAGCTGTACATTTGTCTGCCCTGCAAAGCGTCCACTTACACAGACATTTAAACAGGCGCGCCAGTATGTAGCAGCGCAGAGAAGAAAGAGTTAGGAGGGATAAAACGTGGGTAATTTATTAAACATTTCATCATCTCCACATGTACGTGATAAATCTTCTACACAGTCAATCATGTGGTGTGTAATCCTGTGTCTTTTGCCTGCTGCTGTTTTTGGTATTTACAATTTTGGTATTAAGGCAATAATACTAATTATAGCATGTATGGCTACATGTATACTCACTGAATTTATATGGCAGAAGTCAATGAAACTTCCTGTTACTGTTACAGACGGAAGTGCAGCGCTTACAGGCCTGCTTCTTGCGCTTAACCTGTCATCAACATTTCCAGTGTGGATGGCTGTTGTAGGAAGTGTATTTGCAATTATAGTAGTTAAGCAGTTATTTGGCGGTCTTGGGCAGAATTTTATGAACCCTGCCCTTGGTGCAAGATGTTTCCTTATGGTATCATTTGCGGGCAAGATGACATCATTTACATATGATAGTGTTACAGGTCCTACACCACTTGCTATTATTAAAAATGGTGACAAAGCCATGAGTGTGGCAGATATACTTGCAGCAGGGGATGGCAAGACACAGGCACCAACAAGTGTAATTAATATGTTCCTTGGAAATATTGGTGGTACTATTGGTGAAACTTCTGCACTTGCAATACTTATAGGCGGCATTGTGTTAATTGCGCTTAAAATTATCAGCTGGAAAATACCAGTATGCTATCTTGCTACTTTTGCAGTATTTGCTTTAATTTTTGGCGGACGTGGTTTTGATATTACTTACCTTGCTGCTGAGCTTTGCGGCGGTGGTATTATGTTAGGTGCTTTCTTTATGGCAACTGACTATGTTACAAGTCCTATTACACCAAGGGGGCAGATTGTCTTTGGTGTGCTTCTTGGTGTCCTTACAGGAATTTTCCGTATTTTTGGTGCGTCAGCAGAAGGTGTTTCTTATGCAATCATTATTTGCAACCTTTTAGTGCCACTTATTGAGAAAGTTACAATTCCTGTTCCATTTGGAAAGGAGGGTATTAAAGATGGCAAATAATGAAAATAAGCAGGCAAACACGCTTATACATGATGCAATAGCACTTTTTATAATAACTCTTATTGCAGGTGTGCTTCTTGGTGCGGTGTATATGATTACAAAAGACCCTATTGCCAAGGCAGAAGAAGAAGCAACAAACAAGGCTTATGCAGCAGTATATAAGGATGCAGAGTTTGCAAGTGATGACGCTGTTACAAAGGCTGTGAAAAGTTTCCAGTCTGATGTTGCATCAGGCAAGGTGGATGATGAAAGTTATACATATACAGATGTAGAGCTTATCGAAGCAAGGACTGCATCATCAGGCGGTTCACAGGCTGGCTATGTTGTCAAAGCCAGCGGCAAAGGTTATGGCGGTGCTGTTACAATAGCACTTGGAATTACCAATGAGGGCGAGGTGTTAGGAATACAGATACTGGACGCAAGCAATGAAACACCAGGTCTTGGCCAGAACAGCACAAGTGAAAGCTGGAATAGCCAGTATATTGGCATGACATCTGATAAAACTTTGTCTGTTGTAAAAGACGGAAGCGGAAGCCAGGACAATGGAACTATTAATTCAATTTCAGGTGCTACTATTACAAGTAATGCGGTTACAAGGGCAGTAAACGTAGCATTGAAATTTGTAGCAAGCCAGCAGTAAGGAGGTAAATTAATGAATACTTGTACAGAACGTTTGAAAAATGGTATTATTACAGAAAACCCGACCTTCGTTATGATGCTTGGTATGTGTCCTACACTTGCTGTAACGTCATCTGCAATGAACGGTCTTGGAATGGGGCTTACAACAACAGCCGTACTTGTCCTTTCCAATGCTTTTATCTCATTGCTGCGTAAGGTTATCCCTGATAAAGTACGTATACCGGCCTTTATCGTAGTAGTTGCATCATTCGTAACAATTATACAGTTGCTTTTGCAGGCATTCCTGCAAGAATTAAACAGTGCACTTGGCGTATATATTCCTCTTATCGTTGTAAACTGTATTATCCTCGGAAGGGCAGAGGCATATGCTTCCAAGAATCCGGTCCTGCCATCTATATTTGATGGTCTTGGAATGGGTCTTGGTTTTACAGTAGGTCTTACCCTTATAGGTATATGCAGGGAAGTGCTCGGAAGCGGGGCAATATTTGGGGTCCAGTTTATACCATCAGATTTCCATATTACATTTTTTGTACTTGCTCCTGGTGCATTTCTTGTACTTGCATGTCTTACAGCTTTGCAGAACAAGCTTAAGCTTCCGTCAGCAACTAATGTGCCTGGCGGTGATTCTGGCATGGCATGTGGCGGTAACTGTGCACAGTGTACAGGTGCAAGCTGTGTAGCTAATAAAGGCATTATTGAAGCGGAGCGTGCCGCCCAGAAAGCAGCACAGGCACAGAAAGCCAAAGAGGCAGCAGCAAAGGCTAAAGCAGCAAAAGAAGCTGCTGCAAAGCAGGCAAAGAAGGAGGAGTGATTTAAGTGAATATTTTCGTTATTATGATTTCATCTATGCTGGTGAGCAACGTTGTACTTAGTCAGTTCCTTGGTATATGCCCATTCCTTGGCGTGTCTAAAAAGGTTGAAACAGCGGCTGGCATGGGTGCTGCGGTTACATTTGTTATAACTATTGCATCAGCAATAACATATCCGATTTATTATTTTATATTAGAGCCGCTTGGTCTTGCATATCTTGAGACTATAGCATTTATACTTATAATTGCTGCCCTGGTGCAGTTTGTTGAAATGGTACTTAAGAAATTTATGCCGCCATTATATGAAGCGCTTGGTGTATTCCTTCCGCTTATTACTACAAACTGTGCAGTGCTTGGTGTGGCAATTAATAATATTACTAATGGCTTAGGATTTATTGAAAGTGTACTTACAGGCTTATTTACAGCACTTGGTTTCCTTGTTGCAATCGTAATACTTGCAAGTATACGTGAACATATTGAATTTAATGATATACCTGAGTCATTTAAAGGTACACCTATCGTACTTGTTACAGCAAGTTTAATGGCAATCGCATTCTGTGGTTTTGCGGGATTAGTATAGAAGGGAGGAGAGTTAAAAATGATACAGGGTTTATTTTTGGCAGCTTCTGCGTCTGGAGTTGGTGTTGCAGCCACAGTAATAGGCGTGACAGGGCTTCTTATTGGTCTCCTTCTTGGTTTTGCAGCAAAAGCATTTGCAGTACCAGTAGATGAGAAAGAGATTGCAGTACGTGAGTTTCTTCCAGGCAATAACTGTGGCGGCTGTGGATTTGCAGGCTGTGATGCACTTGCAAAGGCTATAGCAGCGGGTGAAGCGCCTGTTAATGCATGTCCTGTAGGAGGTGCTGCCGTAGCAGATAAAATTGGTGCAGTCATGGGTGTTGACAGCAGCGCTGCAGTAAAGAATGTTGCATATGTAAAATGTGCAGGTACTTGTGATAAGGCAGGCATAAAGGCAAATTACTATGGAATATCAGACTGTAAAAGAGCAGCAGCAATACCAGGACGTGGAGACAAGGCATGTGCATTTGGATGTCTTGGTTTTGGCTCATGTGTAGCTGCATGCCAGTTCGACGCAATCCATGTAGAACATGGCATTGCGGTAGTTGACAAGGAGAAATGCGTAGCATGTGGCAAATGTATACAGGAGTGTCCTAACGGGCTTATAGAACTTGTCCCATATGATGCTAAATTTGCAGTGTCATGCTCCAATAAAGATAAAGGGCCAAAAGTAATGGCAGTGTGTGATACAGGCTGTATTGGCTGTGGAATATGCCAGAAACAGTGTGAAGCGGGGGCAATAACAGTTGAAAACAATATTGCACATATTGACCAAAGTAAATGTACTGGCTGTGGAAAATGCGCAGAGAAGTGTCCAAAGAAAGTTATACTTGCACATTAATATTACTATCCAGCCTTATGCTTAATAGTAACATAGCAGTGCTTAAAGCACTGCTATGTATATAAAAGGGAATGTTTAGTGCTATGGCACTAAATATTCCCTTTTTAATTCATTATGTAGCAGATGGGACAGCATATTGCTGGAATGCTTTTATACAATATTGTCCCTTTTCTGTTTTCTGGCTGTTATTATTTTGGCTGTCTGGCATATAGTATCCCTTTTCTATAATTTCCAAAGTTTCTTTTGCCATTAATTTTCTATCCATATCTTACCTCATTTCTATGATATTTTTGCGTATACTCTGCATGTTTCCTTGTATATTGTTAAAAATAAAGGCACATTCCAAGATAGCCGCAACACCAGTGCAGGAATACACATCCCCATATATTTCCATGTCTTTCATATATATAGCCAAGTGCAAGGCTTAAAAGCATTGCACCCAACATAAAATAAAACCCTAAAGGTATATGCATCAGTGAAAACAATAGGGATGTAAGTATTATACCAAATGTTTTCTGGTATTTAACCCTCATTAAGTATTTAACACTTGTCTGGATAACACCACGTGCAAGGAATTCCTGGATAATTGAAGTAAATATATAAACATAGGCCCCATGCAATGAGCCGCCTATAAAGTATGGTTTAATCCGTATTCCTATAAAGTTCAAAAAGACTTTACTTAATAAAAGCAGGGAACATGTTATGGAAGCAATTATTAAAGTTTCCAGGCAGTTTTTTTTCAGTGTGGAAACTTTAGGTACAAGCCCTATATCACTCATGGAAAAACTTGTCATAAAAATTATTTCAAGGAATAGTGCAAAAGTGATACATTCTATTATAAATGTATAGGTAGATGACCTTAAATATATATGAAGCGTAAAGCGTAATAAACTCCATGCAAAAAGAAACAGGCTTGTGCAGATTATCAGTCCTGCAAATATATATGCACAGTCATGTTCATGCTGCCTTAACGTAAATTTATCTGTGGTGTCTTCTATAAGGATTATCATTCCAGGAAAGGCTGCCAGGCCAGATAAAACTGTATCTTCAGGCTGTATAAGGCTTATTGCTATATTAAAATGTTTTATTATATTGCCAGAACGGTATCTTACATTTGTTTTTTCTGGGCGTTCATTATTATTTATACAACCATCAAAAAGCCTGTTAAAGACCCTGTTTTTTTTATTTGACATAAAACAGGAAGAAAATGGCATTCCAATAATATCACTTGGGTTTGTAATTTCAAAAATATTTGCACAGGCAGAATTAAAATATGTGATTATCCCATCTGCATCAACAGTCATAACCCCGTCACTCATATTTTCAAATATCATGTTTTTCTGGTCAGGTGTCAGCATAATCTGTGTTTCAGTAGTCATTTCATAATTTCCTCTGTTTCATTTTTAATACTCCATCTGGTTACTGCACCATGCAGAAACTATCCCTTCCAATAGTTTATATTATTTCCTTTGTGATTACAAGTCCTCATGGATATAAGACATGTCCGTTTCATAAATTTCCAGTTATCCTGTGTTTGTGTAAAAACGGACGTGATGCGTTTGTCCTGCAGCTTGACAGATAAATATAAATTTTATATAATAGAATAAAATATGTTCACTATAGAACAGTTCAAAAGTGAAGAAGGCAGAATGTGAGGTGGTTGTATGGATGACCATTTGGAGCTGCTTTTAAATGGCCAGCTATATAAAAAGCTAAACGAGTTGGTTTATAAACCTGTTACAAATGATTATGGCCTTAGTATGTTTGATATTAAGTTGCTTTTGTTTTTAAAAGAACATGACAGGTATGATACAGCAAGGGATATTGTAGAAATACATTACTTTACAAAGTCATATGTATCTAAAGCGATTGAAACTCTTATTGTTAAGGGATATTTAAAAAGAAAGCCGGATGTGCGTGACAGGAGATGCATCCATCTTGAACTACAGGAGAAGGCACTTCCTGTAATTGATTGTGTCAAGATAAAACAGAAGGAACTTATTGGAATTATATTTAATGGCATGACTGATGAAGAGAAACGTATAATAAGGGGGATTGCAGAGAAAATTAGTAGTAATATTGCGGAGGTATTAGAAACATCCTCAAGATAAGTGGGATTATGTTAAGATACCTGGAAACAGTTTTGGAAAGGAGATATTAATATGCAGGAAGAGATTAAGGTTGATGACTTTGGAAGGCTTATGGAGGATTATACAGGTAAATATATACAGATGTGTATAGACAATAATTCCATTGATGCGAAGCTGTTTGATGAATATGGTGTAAAGCGTGGTCTCAGGGATAAAAACGGGAAAGGGGTTTTATCAGGAATAACTAATATTTCGTTAATTAAGGCAACTGATATGGCAGACGGGCATGTTGTGCCATGTGAGGGGCAGCTTTTCTACAGGGGTTATAATATATATGACCTGGTTAATGGCTTCCGCAAGGATGGCAGGTTTGGTTTTGAAGAAACAGCGCATCTGCTTTTATTTGGTGATTTACCTGATAAAATGCAGCTCGAGGAGTTCCAGAAGGTTCTTGCTAAAAACAGAAGGCTTCCTACTAATTTTGTAAGGGACGTTATTATGAAAGCGCCAAGTAAAGATATTATGAATTCACTAACAAAAAGTGTGCTTACTCTTTCTTCTTATGATGATGAAATATCTGATAATTCACTTGAAAATGTTATGAAGCAGTGCATTATGCTTATCAGCGTATTCCCTATGCTTGCAGTTTATGGCTACCATGCATACAACCACTATGAATGTGATGAGAGCTTTTATATACACAGACCATCAGATGAGCTTTCAGCAGCAGAAAATATTTTAAGGATGTTAAGGCCTGACAAACAATATACAGATATTGAGGCAAAAGTTCTTGACCTTGCACTTGTACTCCATATGGAGCATGGCGGCGGAAACAATTCTACATTTACTACAAGGGTAGTGACATCTGCTGGTTCTGATACTTATTCAGTAATAGCTGCTGCATTATCATCATTAAAAGGCCCTAAGCATGGCGGCGCTAATATTAAAGTAGTGGAAATGATGAAGGATTTAAAAGAACATGTATCTGATACAAGTGACGAAGAACAGGTAAGGGCGTACTTGCGCAAACTTGTTAAACGTGAAGCATTTGACAGGCGTGGACTTATATATGGCATGGGCCATGCTGTATATTCTATCTCAGACCCAAGGGCACTTGCGTTTAAGAAATTTGTTGAGATGCTTGCTAATGAAAAACACCAGAAGAAAGAATTTGAACTTTACTCTATGGTGGAACGTATTGCGCCTGAGATAATTGGTGAAGAATGTGCAATATATAAGGGGGTAAGTGCAAATGTAGATTTTTACAGCGGTTTTGTTTACAATATGCTTGGAATACCTATGGAACTTTTTACACCTATATTCGCAATGGCACGTATAGTAGGCTGGAGTGCACACCGTATAGAAGAACTTATAAATGTAGATAAAATAATAAGGCCGGCATACCAGAGCATTATGGTGCCAAAGGTTTATGAATCATTAAAAGAACGTTCAACCCCAAAGATTGATACAAATTATTTGAAGGAATTACAATTATCCATGAAAGAAGAAAGCTGTTAAAATTATTCTATAAATTTCCAATATACCAGGGCATCAGGTTGTACATTGCGGAAGCAATTTCAAAATATGCCCTGGTATTTTAGTGTATACCAGAACCATGTCAATATTTTTGGCTGGTATTTACTTATATTCTATACATAATTTTCAGTTATAATATTTTTTTGCCAATAAACAGCAGATTTCCGGTGTCCAGGTTAAACTTTAATTAATATATAAGAAACCTGTTTACAATTTATTCATGCGTATGTTTGTCATGGACTATTTGGCAATTTTAAGCTTAACATAATTAGTTTTTAATAAAAAAGTAAGGACTTAACTTTTTTTATATGGTATTCTTAATAAAATGATACAACAATGATGGGTATTGGGGCATATCTTTAATGCCCTGGGAAAGAGGGAAAATAGATGGAAAGTACAAATATTTTAGTAGTTGATGATGACCATGATATAGCTGACCTTGTTTCAATCCACTTAAAGGGTGAAGGCTATAACTGCTTTAAAGCGTATAGTGGGAAAGAGGCAATCACTGTTTTTGAAAGCAAAGATGTAGACCTTGCAATCCTTGATATTATGATGCCTGGCATTGACGGGCGGCAGGTTTGTGCAAAGATAAGGGAAAGCAGTACAATACCTATTATAATGCTTAGTGCAAGGGACAGTGAGAATGACAAGGTAGAGGGGCTTGTTAATGGTGCAGATGATTATGTAACAAAACCCTTTAATACAATGGAACTGGTGGCAAGGGTAAAGTCACAGCTCCGGCGTTACAAGAACTTTGGCGGTATGCAGGAAAAATCCGCTGAAGCTGTTGAGCTTGAAAACCTCTGGATGGACAGAAGGCTGCACCAGGTTAAGGCATATGGAAGGGATGTTAAGCTTACTCCTATAGAATTTGACATACTGTTCCTTATGGCATCGCATCCTAATAATGTATTCTCAACAGATGAGATTTTTGAGAGGGTATGGAAGGAAAAAAGCTTCGAGATGAGCAATACTGTAATGGTGCATATCAGAAGGCTTAGGGAGAAAATAGAACTTGAGCCAAGAAATGCCCAGATTATAAAAACTGTATGGGGAGTTGGCTATAAGATTGAAGCATAGTATTTACAGAAGCCTTAGGGGGGAGCTTGTTATTTACAGCATTATAAGTATGCTGCTTGCAGTGGCGACAGAAATTGTAATAGGCATGGCATTAGTAATGGTTGCACGTACTTTTGGCGTATCCCACAGGGGTTATGGAAAAGACATGCTTATGGAAAATAAGCATAATTATATACAGCCAGGGGTCATGCCAGATTACCATGGTATAAAGCACTGGAATAAAGATACTCTTATGGTAATTATGTTTATAATACTTCTATTAGGGTTTCTGTTGTTTATATTTTATTTTCTTATACTTACAAGGCGTATTACAAAAGATATGAGCTATATATCAAACTGTATTTCAGATATTGCATCAGGCAATATGGAAACACGTATAAATGGCATAAACAGGGATGATGAAATAGGTGAGATAGTTTTACAGGTAAACAGGATGCATGATGAGATAGAAAGGCTTATGAAGTCAGAACGTGAGGCACTCCAGGCAAATAAGGATATGATAACATGCGTTGCACATGATTTGCGGACGCCTCTTACTTCAATTATAGGATATCTACAGCTTGTAACAGATACAAAGAAGTATACAGTAGAAGAAAGACAGAAGTATGCAAATATTGCAATGCGCAAGGCTGACAGGATGCAGGGGCTTATTGAGGAACTTTTTAATTATACAAAACTTATGAGTGGTGAAATAACTGTACACCGTAATGATATAGATATAGTAAAACTGGTTGTACAGATGACAGAAGAGTTTTATCCGCTTTTTATGGAAAATAACCTTGAGTACACCCTGAAACAGAATGTGAACAGCCTTATTATGAACGTTGACGGGGAACTTATAGCGAGGGCAGTTTCAAACCTTATAGGCAATGCTATAAAATATGGAAGGGATGGAAAGGCTGTCCATATTGAGCTGGAAAAATATGATAGTGAACTACAGATACGTGTAATTAATTTTGGACTGGTAATACCAGAAGAAAGCATAGAACATATTTTTGATAAATTTTACAGGGTAGAAAGCTCAAGGTCTGTACAGACAGGAGGGGCAGGGCTTGGGCTTAATATAGCACAGGAAATAGCAGTGCTTCATGGAGGTAAGATAACAGTACAAAGCAGTGTTAAAGGAACATGTTTTACAATTGCTCTTCCTATAGATAACCATGGTAATCCTGGCGGGGAAAAAAGCACAAAAGAGAAAAAGGACATTAAACAGAAAAGGTAATTAACAGAATGGAGGTTAAGGTTTATGAAAATAAATCCAGTATATGGAAAAGAAGTAAAGTTAAGAGTGCGTTCACTAAAATTTGCAATGACAATTCTTTTTTTTAATCTTGGGCTTGTGGCAATAGCACTTCTTGGATTTGAAATGATTTTTAATATAAATATGAATTACAGGATAGACTATTCAGGTGCAATTACAGTGTATTTTATAATTATATGTCTTGAGTCGGCAATGGTTGCATTTTTAGTTCCGGTATTTACGGCAGGAAGCATAGCAGGAGAGCGTGAGAAACAGACTCTTGAAATACTGCTTACTACTGTATTAAAACCAGGGCAGATAGTTATTGGGAAGCTTATGTCATCAATAAGCATGGTAGTGCTGCTTGTATTTTCCAGCCTTCCAGTTATATCTATAATATTTACTATTGGCGGTATTAATATGGCAGACCTTTTACAGTTTGTTGTATTTATTATTGTAATGTCACTTTTTATAGGAAGCATGGGGGTATGTGCTTCTGCAATGGTTAAAAAAGCAATACCTGCTACTGTAATATCATTTTTAATGCTTGGATTTGTATGCGGCGTAACTGCCATTGCAGTGTTTATAGCTAATGAAGGTGCAAATATTTATTATTATACTGTACAAAATTCAAGTGGTGATGTGCCTGATGTTACATTGGCAATGTATTTTTTGCTTATTAATCCTGCATTTACAATATTCCATATGATAAGTGGGCAGTTTATGGGCGGAGACATGCTTTCTTATATGGCTTCTGCACTTAATGGAAGCCTGCTGCCATTTGTACAGGATTACTGGTTTTTATGCAGCATTGCTGTACAGCTTATACTTACAGTTATATTTTTAAAGCTTGCAGCATTGTTCCTTGACCCTTTAAGAAGAAAGGAAAAGGTGCGCAAAAACAGTAATAAGAATAAGAAAAAGGCAGTGGCAATGCTGCTGGTATTCTTTGCATTAACTATAGCACAAGGCAGTACGCAGATGGCATCCGCTTCTATAAAGATAAAAGAACTTGATAAAGAAGGAAAGATAAAAATCAGCAAAGATGATATAAGCGCAACAGTAAGGCTTGGATGTAAAGGCAAGGCAAAATACAACAGGAATATAAGGGCAGATGCTGTTATAGAGAACAAGGGAAGCGATTTTACAGGAAAATTCAGGGTAGAATATGCCAGAACAGATTCAGATGGCTATGTAGCAATACAAAAAGAATTTGCAGTTGCATCAGGAGAAAGTAAAAAAGTACAATTTACATTACCAACTATTGCAGAAGACAGGAATATAAGAGTTTCAATTTGTGACCAGGAAGACGATATTATATGTTCCGAATATGTAAATTTAAATTATAAAGATAATATAGACACATTATATATTGGCACACTTTCTGACAGCCAGGACAGCCTTAAATATATTGCAAGCGGGCTGGCAGCAGATAAAACTTCATTTGCTGCAAGTGATGAAGGGATTATATTTGAACTTTTAGATGAAGATATTACAGAAGATTATAAAATGGTTGATATACTGGATGTTATTATAATAGATAATTTTGATACAGGAAAGTTTTCAAAAGGGCAAATTAGTGCTATTAAAAAATGGGTCAATAAAGGAGGCACACTTTTTCTTGGAAGTGGTGCAGATGCTGGTAAAGTGCTGGATGCATTTTCAGGAACTCTTTTAAAAGGCACTATAGGCAGTGCAGAAAGCATAAGGACTAATTTTGGTGTAACGAGGGAAGAACTTACAAGGCTTCTTGGTGAAAACCTTGCAAATAAAAGAGTGCCGCTTGATATTACACAGATTAGCATAAAAGGTTCAAAGCCAGTTTTGACAGATGGCAGTAACAAGCTTGCAAGCGTAAAAGAGTATGGGAGTGGCAACATAATAACTGCAGAGTTTTCACTGGCTTTAAGTGAAGAGGCATCAAGGCTTTATGGGCCTGTTATCGTAGATGTAATCAGAAACAATATAAGTGAACAACGCAAACAGAGCCTGGGGCTTTCCAATGGGTATTACCAACGGCAGTCATATTCAGAGGTTTATATGAATGAGTCTGATGTATTAAACTTAAATAGTACAGATTCACTGCCAAACCTTAAGCTTTATGCAGTTATTCTGTTAGTATATGTTTTTCTGGCAGGGCCCCTGTCTTATATAATCCTTAAAAAGAAAGATAAAAGGAACCTGTTATGGTTTATAGTGCCTGTTATTTCAGTGGTATTTTCGGTAACAATTTATTTAATTGGAACAAGCACACGTATACAGAAACCATTTATAAATTATTGTTCGGCAATTGAACTTCCAGAAAAGGGGAATACCAGGAACAATGTAAATACATTGTTTACAATTACAAATGCTTCAAGCAAAGCATATGAAGCCATGCTTCCAAAGAATACAGATATAGCACCATCAACTCTTAATGGATATTATTCTTCTGCATATTATTCATCAAATAATGAAGCAGGTGAGTATGATTATGGTATTGAATATGGTGCTAACAATATAAAATTGCGTATGAATAACCTGTCTGCATTTGAAAGTGTTCCATTTAAAATGGACAATAAAAGCAACAGTACAGGCACGGTTGAAGTAAATGTACAGAAAACGGATGACAAAATATCGGGGTTTTTAACTAATAAAATGTCATGTGGGCTTGAAGACTGTATTTTCTATTGCAATGGCACGCTGTTTTATATAGGCAGTATTCCTTCAGGTAAATCTATTGATATATCAAAACAGAAAAGTTTTAAAGAGAGCAATTACTCATATAGCTTTGAATCACAGTTAAGTGCTGCAATGGGAGGAAGCTATTATGATAATTCAATAGATGTTTCATTAAGAAGAAGAATAGGCATGATACAGGTGTTTATTTCTAATAATAATATGTATGATACATGGTTTTATGGATTTGTGCCAGAGAATGAAGAGACATCTTTTACAGATAAATTTTCATATGACAAGTATGGCGAAACGGGTGTCTATAAACAGATACAAGTACAGGAAACATTAAATGGATATGATGTAATAGGCCTGCTCGGGCAGTATGCAGACCAGTTTGATGAAAACAATACTAATGGATTTTATATATATGACAATTTGGCAAAAGAATTTGAAGTCACATATAAATTTCCAGAAAATTTTATCCTTAATAGGATTATATACAATAATGAAGTTGCAGGTGGGGGTGAATTTAAGCTTAACCAGAACGGATATGCAGAAACAGCGTTTTTAGGAGTTGCAAAGGTTAAGGACAAAACAACTGGCAAATATACCAAACTTTTAGAATCTGCAAAAAAAGTGGATAAAACTGGTATGGAAAAATATCTGAATGATGATGGAAGCCTTACAATTCATTATGAAATTGACAAGACAAATAATAATGAGGTGGATTCATATATCCTTCCAAAGGTTAAACTTGCAGGCACATATAAAAAGACAGATAAAAGGCGTTAGGAGGCAGCGGCATGGTAAAGATAGAAAACTTATATAAACATTATGGAAAGTTTGTTGCGTTGAACCACCTGGACCTTTCTATTGAAAAAGGAGAACTTTTTGGTTTTGTAGGCCCTAACGGTGCGGGCAAAACTACTACAATGCGTATAATATCAGGGCTTTTAAAGGCAGATGGTGGTTCAGTGCATATTGCTGGTGTAGATGCGCTTAAAGATAACCAGAACTTAAAAAGAAAGATAGGTTATATGCCTGATTTCTTTGGCGTATATGATAACCTTAAAGCAATAGAATATATGGAATTTTATGCATCAGTTTATGGAATTACAGGTGAAAAGGCAAAAAGCATGTGTTTAGAACTGATGGACCTTGTAAATTTAAGTGATAAAGCGGATTTCTATGTAGACGGGCTTTCAAGGGGAATGAAACAGAGGCTTTGCCTGGCAAGAAGCCTTGTACACAATCCTGAACTGCTTATTCTTGACGAACCAGCATCAGGGCTTGACCCAAGGGCAAGGTTTGAGATGAAGGGAATACTTAAAAACCTTCATGATATGGGTAAAACTATTATTATAAGTTCACATATATTGTCAGAGCTTGCAGAAATGTGTACTACTATAGGCATTATTGATAAAGGCAGAATGGTATCAAAAGGTACTGTAGAGGAAATAATGCAGAAGCTTAACACTTCAAACCCATTAAAAATACATGTTGTCAACAATATAGAAACAGCAGTGCGCATTATAAAGGAAACACCACAGGTAGAAAATCTTTCTATTGACGGGCTGGATATAACAATATCATTTGATGGCAGTGAAGAAGAAGAGGCAGAACTTCTAAAAATGCTGGTAAGTAATGATGTGCCGGTTTCTTCATATATGAGGGAAACAGGAAACTTAGAAGAAGTGTTTATGATGGTAACAGCTAAAAAAGAGTTGCTGGATTAAACTTTAATTATTGTTTGGCAGGTGGTTTGTATGGAAAGGAAAAAGGCAGGGCTTACAGACCTGGATTTAAAGATTGAAGGTTTTTTAAAGTCTGTTATAAGGCGTAAGACGTTGCAGAAGTGGATTTTCTGTACTGCATGGTGCGGGCTTGTGGCTGTTATCCTGGCGCTTGTGTTAAATATTTTAGCAATTTTTGTACCTGTTTATAATGCTGCCACATATGGATGGATAATTATACTGGCTGGTTTTGTGGTTTCTTTTATATATGTGGCTGTAAGACGTACCAGCATGTATGAGGCGGCAAGGTACGCAGATAGTGCAGGGCTTAAGGAAAGGCTTGTTACAAGTATTGGATGCCAGGGGTATGATGATGGCTTTGCCGGCCTGCTTAAAGAGGATACAATTAATGAAATAAACCGTTTTGACATGAAATTCAGGCTTCCACTTAAGTATCCCTGGAAAAGATATATAATTTCATGTATTCTTCTATGCATGTTTATAGTATGTATATTTATACCTTCGCAGGCGAAAAAGGATGCAGAGCTTATCCATAAGCTTGCAATGCAGGCAAAAGAGGCTAAGGAAAAGATGGAAGAAGTGGAAAAACTTCTTGATAAGGCGGCAGATAATGAACTTGCTAAAAAAGAGGCAGCAAAAATCAAGAAGATTTTAGATGAGGCAAAGAAAGAATTTAATGAAGCAAAGAATACTAATGATATAAAGAAAGCAAAGGAAAGGCTTGAAAGTAAACTTAAACAGGAACTTGCAGAAGCAGATGAGAAGGGAATTATGAAAGCAGCACAACAGCTTGTGCCTGGTACAGACCTTGAAGGGCTTGCGGATTTTAATAAAAAGCTGGCAGAGCTTGCAAAAAGAAGCGGGCTTAAAGGGGATTTGTCTAATGAGCTTAAAAGTGTTGCAGAAAGCCTGTCTGCCGGGGAGATGGAAGAACTGTTAAAACAGCTTGAAAAAGCATCAAGAGACGGGAAGATTACACCGGATGAAGTGGCAAATGCGCTTTCTGGAATTGAAAATAGTGATGCACAGATGGCTTCTGCCACAATAACAGCTTCAAACCAAGAGGCAGGAGGGGCACAGGGTTCTTCTGCAAGCCCGTCACCAAGCGGTTCACCAGGTGCGTCTGGGGGAGGTGGAGGAAGCGGACAGGGCAATGGCAATGGTTCTGGTAATGGTAATGGCAACGGTTCTGGTAATGGCAATAGTAATGGTTCTGGTAATGGTAATGGCAACGGTTCTGGAAGTGGAAGCGGAGGCGGAAAAGGTTCTGGAAACGGCGGTGGCTGGAATATGGGAGATGAGAAAGGTCTTGAGCGTAAAGAGCAGGAAGGTAAAGGTGAAGTTGTAAACCTTACTGGCAAGAAAACAGGGAATGATGATAACCTTACTGGCAAAAAGAATGGTGATGCCCAAATAACAGAAAAGGGCGGCCAGAAGGGCGGTGCTTCTGAGGGCATTAAAGCAGACCTTGACTCTGTAATAGGCGAGTATAGCAGTGAAGCATATGCAAAGGTGGAGAGCAATAAAGTCCCATCTGCAATGAAGGATATTGTAAAAGAGTATTTCAGCGGCTTTGGAAGTGATTAATAATGGTGATTAGGTTAATGGAGGATTAAAATGTCTGGTAAAGAAAACATTAGTAAAATAATTGACAATATGAATGCCTGCGGACAGGAAATTGCAAAAGCAATTATAGGGCAGGAGGAAGTTGTGCATGAAATCATGCTTGCAATACTTGCTGATGGCAACGTACTTTTAGAGGGTGTGCCAGGGCTTGGTAAGACACAGCTTGTCAAAACTATTTCAAAGGTTCTTGACCTTTCATTTTCAAGAATACAGTTTACACCTGACCTTATGCCTGCGGATGTAACGGGAACAAACCTTATTATAAAAGAAAATGGCAATAATGTATTCAGGTTTGAAGAGGGGCCTGTTTTTGCAAATATTGTCCTTGCAGATGAGATAAACAGGGCTACGCCAAAAACACAGGCAGCAATGCTTGAAGCAATGCAGGAAAAAACTGTAACTGTTGGCAAGAATACTTACCCACTGCCTTCGCCATATATGGTGCTTGCAACACAGAACCCTATTGAAAATGAAGGTACTTACCCATTGCCAGAGGCGCAGCTTGACCGCTTTATTTTTAAGATTAATATGGAATTTCCAACCCTTAATGAACTTAAAAGAATTATGGATGTAACTGTTACAAATACAAAACCTGTTTTAAATCATGTATTAAACGGCAGTGATATTATAGAGATGAGGGAGCTTATAAGGGATATACCTGTTGCAGATGCAGTACAGGAGTATGCACTTAAAATAGTATTAGGCACACATCCAGAGCTTGCAGGTTCACCAGACAGTGTTAAGAAATATTTTATGGCAGGTGCAAGCCCAAGGGCAGCACAGGCAATTTTCCTGACAGCCAAGGCAAGGGCATTATTAGATGGCAGGTATAATGTGTCATTTGATGATGTAGATGCAGTAGCACTTCCAGCACTCAGGCACAGGGTAATGGCAGGATTTGAGGCTGTTTCAGAGGGAGTAAATGTTGATGATGTCTTAAAGGAACTGGTTAAAGAGGTAAAACAGGTATCATAAATGGAAGAAAAAATTTTTGACAAGGATTTTTTTAACGGTCTTGGCAGAGTAAAACTTGTTACAAGGATTACAATGCAGGGCGGCAGAAGCGGCATGAGAAAGTCTGCTGCCAAGGGAAGCAGTGTTGAATTTGCTGATTTCAGGGAATATGTGCCAGGTGATGACATAAGAAGGATTGACTGGAACACATATGGCAGGATGGATAAGCTCTTTGTAAAGCTTTTTGTGGAGGAAAGGGAAGCTTATTATTCTGTAATTATTGATACAAGTGCTTCAATGGACTTTGGCACTCCTGGCAAGGGGCTGTGTGCGGCAAGACTTGCTGGTGCTGTAAGCTATATGGCACTGGATAACCTTGACAGGGTGCGGCTTTCTGCAATAAACGGTGACAGTATAAAAAGCAGCAGGGATTTTACAGGCAGGCAGGGATTTAATAAAGTAATGGCATGGCTTGGCAGCATGGAATTTTCAGGAAAGACAGATTTATATAAAAGCATAAAAAGTATACCATTTAACCAGAGAGGCGTAACTGTTATAATATCGGATTTATTCAGCCAGGATTCTACAGATGAAAATATAGAAAATATAGCAGATACAATAAAGTATTTAAAATATATGAAACAGGAAGTGCTTGTGCTTCATGTACTTTCACCTGAAGAAATGGAGCCAGGGCTTGAAGGCACTATAGGGCTTGAAGATGCAGAAACAGGTGATATACTCCGTGTAACAGCAACAGGCCATTTATGCAGGCAGTATAAACGCGTGCTTGGCAGGTTTCTTTCAAGGACAGAGGAGTGTGCAAAGCATTACCAGGCACATTATATACCAGTATGCAGCAATGAAACTATAGACACATTTATTTATAAAGGCATAAGAAGCGGGCAGCTCGAAAACTTTTAACTTGCAGACAGAAAGGCATGGTTTTTATGGGATTTGTAAGGTTATGGCCGGCGTTGCTGGCCGTTTTTATACCAGGTATTATATTATTATACCTTTTAAAGCAGAAAGTGCTTAACCAGAAGATATCTGCATTAAATCTCTGGAAAGAGGCATATGAGAATATACAGGCATCAACACCCTGGGAGAAATTCCGTAACAATATACTTATGTACATGCAGATAGCTGCACTGGTATTATTAATAACTGCCCTTATGTCACCATATATTACAGGGCGTGGCAGTGAGTATTCCAATGTGCTTGTTATAATAGATAACAGTGCAAGCATGTCTGGCATTTATTCAGGTGAGGAAACAAAGCTTGATGTGGCAAAGGGGCAGGCAGCAGATTATGTTAGTAATAATGATGGTGCAAGGTATACAGTTATGTCTGTTTCTAATACAGCAGACCTTTTAATATCTGGTTCTTCTGACAAAGGGCGCATAACAGATGCTATAGATAATATAGAAGCAACGGATATTGCTGGTTCACTTGAAAATGCTGTAAGCATGGCACAGTCACTTGCTGCTGCATGGAAAAACTACAAAGTAATTGCATTTACTGACAGCAGCGCAAATATGCAGAATATTAATTGTGAAGTAGTTGATTTAAGCGTGCAGGGGGAAAACGGCGCAGTACAGAGCTTAAGCCATACTGTTTCAGAAGATGGTACAGTAAAGGTAATGGCAAGGATAGATAATTATGGGAAAAACCGGCTTGCCACAGATGTAAACCTGTATATGGGAGATAAAATTTATGATATACAAAGCGTAACAGCAGAGCCAGGGGAGAGCAGTACAGTTTATTTTAAAGATATTGCAGCAGGCAGGTATAACAGCATGCTTACGGGCAGTACGCCATATCTTATGGCAGAATTAAATTCAAAAGATATGCTTACAGGAGACAATACAGCCTATGATATACTTAATGGTGAGGGTGATGAGAGAATACTTCTTGTTACCAGTAAAAATACATTTCTGGAAAAGGGACTTAAGATTTCAGGCAAAAGGACAATAGACAAGGTAATGCCAAAGGATTTACATGCAGCAGATATAAAGGAATACAGCCTGGTTGTATATGATGGCATAATACCAGACAGCATATCAGAAGATGGCAATATAATATTTATTAACCCGCCTGTTTCCCAGATAAAAAACCTTGCAGATGAAAAAGTTAAAGAAGAGGATAAATGGAAGCAGGATATATTTATTTATGCCAAAAAAAATAAAAGCAGTATTGTAAAGGCATTAAAGGGCAATGTAACTAATTACCTGGATGGTTACTCATTCGCCTGCCTTGATGTAACAGGGTTTAAAACCCCAAAATGGGCAAAAAGTTTCTTTGAAACAGAGGATAAACTGACATCTGGCTATCTTGGCAACTATAATGGCAGGATGGTGGCAGTTACAGGTTTTGACCTTCATAATACAGATTTTCCATTACAGACAGAATTTCCAATATTTATGTATAATCTTTTAAGGGAAACAATGTCTGCAAGGATAGCAGACAAAACTATATATAATGCAGGAGAAGCTGTAAGCATACAGAAGAAAGGCAAGGCAGAAAAGGCTGTTGTGATAAAACCTGGCGGCGGCAAAGGAACATACAGCCTGGATAAAGGTACAGCAGTTTTTACAGATACTTTAAAGGCAGGTTTATATAATATAAAAGAAGGCGGGGATAATGTGTATTTTACAGTGTCATTTCCAGAAGACGAGTCGGATGTTTTAAAGGAAACAGTAATTACATCAGATAATAAAGCAGCCGCAAATACAAGCAAAAAGTTAAGTGGTGTAATTTCAAAGAAAATGGTGGTACTTCCTGTACTTGTATTACTTTTGATTCTTTTAATGGCGGAGTGGATGGTTTACAGGAAACATTTATAGGCCATCTTTCATTACTATTTGGGCTGCCTGGCAGCAGCATGGGGGATTTTTATGAAAATTACTGTACAATATCCAGTTATATTATTATTAATACCTGTTATTATAGCAGTAATAATTGCAACATCACGCAGTTTAAGGATTGGGAATAAAGTGCGCAAATTCTTTATTACTGGGATAAGGATTATGCTTTTTTCTTTAATTATATGCGCTATGGCAGATATATCAGTTAATGTAAGTTCTAAAAATACAGGAACAGTATTTCTGATTGATGTTTCAGAAAGTTTTGCGGCAAATAAGGAAGAAGCTGTCCAAATGGTGAAGGATGCGCTTGCGGAACTGCCAAAAGGGAACAGGGCAGCAGTTGTGGCATTTGGCGCAGATGCAAGGGTTGAACAGTTTATGACGGATGCCAGCATGTTTACAGGTGTAGAAACAATGCCAGTTGTGACTTCTACTAATATAGAAAAGGCTGTAAGGGCAGGCATGGCGCTTTTTGATGATGATGAGGCAAAGCGGATTGTGCTGGTAACAGACGGAAACCAGAATGAAGGCCAGCTTGACAAAATGAGTGCTGTGCTTCTGGCAGAAAATGTAGAAGTTAATGTTTTAAAGAAGGATTTAAAGATAAGTAATGAAGCTTATATATCAGACCTGTCAGTACCAGAGAAAATACAGGCTGGTGATAAGTTCAGGGTACAGGTGGAAGTAGAAAGCACTGTTAAAACAAATGCCATTCTCCAGCTTTATACAGGAGGCAGGCTTAGCAAGCAGGAAAATGTTGTATTGCAGGAGGGCAGTAATTCATTTATTTTCCAGGATACAAGGAAAAAAGAAGGCTTTGCCGAATATAAGGCAGTCATAATTCCTGATAAAGACACAATAAGCCTTAATAATGAATACCAGGCATTTACAGAAGCAGGCGGTGCAGAAAAAGTGCTGCTTATTGAAGGTGTAAGGAATGAGGCAAAGGAGTTTAAAAAACTGCTTTATTCTTCCAATGTAATTTATGATGTTGTAAACCCTGGTTCAGCACCTGCAAAGCTTGAAGCCATGAACAAATACAAGTGTATTATTATGGAAAATACAAGTGCAGACAGCCTTCCAGAAGGTTTTAAAAATTCCATTTCTTCATATGTCAAAGATTATGGTGGGGGATTTATCACTATTGGGGGCAAAAGGAGTTTTGCGCTTGGAGGATATAAAAACACTCCTATAGAAGATGTTCTTCCTGTAAATATGGATATTTCCCAGGATAAAAAAATACCAGAAATGGCAATGGTAATGGTAATTGATAAATCAGGAAGCATGACAATGGATGACAGTGGCAACAGCAAGCTTGAAATGGCAAAAGATGCTGCTGCTTCTGCAATAGATAACCTGCGGGACACTGATAGCGCAGGTGTACTTTCTTTTGATGATATGTATGGATGGAATGTCAAGATACAGAAAGTAAAAGATAAAGAAGATATAAAAGGTGGAATTTATGGAATAAAAGAGGGTGGCGGAACAAATATATACCCTGCTGTAAGGGAAGCTTTTGACAAGATTAAAGATGTGGACTGCCAGATAAAGCATATAATACTGCTTACTGACGGGCAGGACGGGTTTTATAATGGATATCCTTCCCTTATTGAAAAGCTTGAAAAAAATAATATAACACTTTCAACTGTATCAATAGGTACTGATGCTGATGACAGGTTTTTAGAGAGGCTTGCAGAAACAAGCGGAGGAAGGTTTTATAATACTAAAGCAGGCACAGAACTTTCAAGGATATTTGCACAGGAAGTATATCTTGCACAAAAAGAGTATATAGTAAACAGGGTATTCACTCCAATAATAAAAACTACCAGCAGCATATTAAGCGAAGAAGCACAGGAGGGGCTGCCAGCAATGGCTGGTTATATTGCCACAAGCATAAAACCAGAAGCGCAGCAGGTACTTTCTTCTGATAAAGATAACGACCCTGTACTTGCATGCTGGCAATATGGGCTTGGACGCACTGTTGCATTTACTTCTGATATAACAAACCAGTGGACAGGTAATTATGCTTCATGGAGTGGTTATCCAGGCTTCTGGAAAAACATAATTAACTGGGTTACAGATATTGCAGAAGAAGAAGGCAGTACGATAAGTGTGTCGCAGGAAGGCAGCAAAGGCAGGATTGTATATACCACAAAGGATTATTCTGGCAAAACAAAGATAAAGGCAATATGTACAGGAGAAGATGGCAAAAAAGAGGAGATAGAGCTTAAAGCAACTTCACCAGGTGTATTTGAAGGGGAAACAGAAGCTGCGGATACAGGGATTTATTCAATAAATGTTAAAAACACGGAAGATGACGTTATAAAAGACTCAAAAAATACGAGGCTGGCAATGCAGTATTCACAGGAATACAGGTTTGAAGATGTAACAGACTGCCTGGACAGCTTTACCAGCCAGTCATCAGGCAAATTTATAGATAACCTTGATGGTATATTTGACAGTATGCCTGAAAAAGTACAGGCAAATAAAAATATAACAGTTCCATTGCTGGTTGCTTCTGTAATATTTCTTTTAATTGATATAGTATATAGAAGGCTTGATTTAAAACTTGGTGCAAAACTTGCTATAGCAGTACAGGGCAAGGCAGCCGCTATATACCAGGCAGCAAGAGAAGAGGCAGTAAAAACAGCAAAAACATCTAGCAAGACAGCCAGAAGCCAGGCGCAAAGTACAGAAAACAACAATGCTGGATTAAAAGAAGATACACAGGATATGCTTGATATAGGAAGCCTGCTTGCAAAACAGAAAGAGCGAGAGAGATAAAAAAATATATACTTTGTTCTTTTTTGACAATTTTTTTAAATGTGTTAATTTTTAAAAAGTCATAATTGTTTATAATAGATAGTGTGATATAATAAATATAAGTCTGAGACTGGAGCAGAATTAAAGCCATTAAATAATTTACCTATCAAAATCTATATATTTGGGAAAGAGAGGACTGGATGAAGGATATTATAATTAAAAAGTTTGTGGAAGTTTTTGGCAGTGCAGATGGCGCAGAGGCTTTTTTTGCACCAGGCCGTGTTAATCTTATTGGGGAGCATACAGATTATAATGGTGGGCATGTTTTTCCATGTGCACTTACAATAGGAACTTATGCTGTTGCACGTAAGAGGGAGGATAGGAAGCTGCGTTTTTTTTCTATGAATTTTGAGAGCCTGGGGATAGTAGAATCAAGCCTTGATGATTTAAAACCAGCAAAAGAAGCAGGCTGGACTAACTATCCAAAAGGGGTTATATGGGCATTTGGAGAAAAGGGCTATAAAGTGGACTGTGGATTTGATATATTATTAAATGGTAATATACCCAATGGTTCAGGACTTTCGTCTTCGGCTTCTGTTGAGGTGGTTACAGGTTATATACTTAGTGAGATGCTGGGGCTGCGGATTCCAAATCAGGAACTTGCGGTTATAGGACAGTTTTCAGAGAATAATTTTAATGGTGTTAATTGTGGGATTATGGACCAGTTTGCTATTGCAATGGGCAAAAAGGATAATGCAATATTCCTTGATACATCAGTCTTGTCTTTTGAATATGCACCAATAAAACTGGAAGGAGCTAAAATTGTTATTTCATGCAGTAATAAAAAGCGTGGCTTGGGTGATTCAAAATATAATGAAAGGCGTGCAGAGTGTGAAGAAGCTTTAAGTGAGATACAGTCTGGCATGGGGATTAATACACTTGGTGACCTTAATGAAGAGCAGTTTGAGAAAGTTAAAATGGCAATTAAGGATGAAGACCGCAGGAAACGTGCAAAGCATGCAGTATATGAAAACCAAAGGACAATTAAGGCGGTAAGTGCACTTAAGAATAATGATATAGAATTATTTGGAAAACTTATGAATGAATCACATGTTTCACTACGTGATGATTATGAGGTTACAGGCAAAGAACTTGATACTCTTGTAGAAGAAGCATGGAAAGTTGATGGTGTAATTGGCTCAAGAATGACAGGTGCAGGTTTTGGGGGATGTACAGTAAGCATTGTAAAGGATGAAGCAGTAGATAACTTTATTGAAAGTGTTGGCAAATCATATAAAGAAAAAATTGGTTATGCAGCAGATTTCTATGTAGTTGAAATTGGCCAGGGACCTTGCAGGCTGTAACCATATAAAATTGACAGGAAATTTCCCTGCTCCCTGTTTATGTTGTAATGACATAAACCAGGGATGGGAATTTTTATTCTGCCAAAGCCTCTTTTAATACTTTTGTATTTTCTTCCATTAAACTGTAATAGGTTATACCATTGTCAAACTGTTCTTTTGTGACATTGTGGCATGTATTAAATGTCATAACTTTTGCTCCTGTTGTTTCTGCTATAGCATCTGCTACCTTAGAACTTGTAAGTTCAACTTTCAATATAACATTTATATGTTCATTTATGGCTTTGTCTGTAAGAAGTGCTATTATATCTGCGCTTGGTTCTGTTTCAGAACTACACCCTGCAAATGCAGCATTGTAATCCAGGCTGTACTCATCTACAAAATATCTTAATGGAAACCTGTCTGCAAATAAAAGGTGTCTTTTGCCAGAAGAATTTACAATTTCCCTGAATTTATTATCAATTTTATTAAGCTTTTTAATATATTTACTGGCATTTTCATGGTAATATCGTGTATTGCCTTTATCTGCTGCTGATAAGATATCTGCAATTTTTGAAACAATTTTAATAGCATTAACTGGTGAAGTCCATATATGCTCGTCAATCTCTTCAGTTTCATTATTATGGTTATCATCTTTATGCAAGCCTGTAACATCCTCTTCTGTTACAGTTTCTACATAATCCATCATTTTTTCCTGGATAATATTTTTATTTGATGATGCTTCAAGAACCTGGCTGGTCCAGCCTTCCATTTCACCACCATTATAAATAATTATATCTGCTTTTCCAATATCTATCATATCAGAAGCAGCAGGCTCAAATGAATGGGTATCCATACCTGCTGGTATAATTAGTTTTATATCAGCTTTGTCACCTGCAACCTGCCGTGTAAAATCGTAATACGGAAAAATAGTAGTGACAATGCTTAGTCTGCTATTGTTGTTTTCTGTTGGAACAAAATTTTTCCCACATCCTGCAAAAACGGCTGGAAAGCATAATATAAATAGTAATATTTTAATGTTATAAATATTTTTAATAAAGGTTTTCATTAATTTCCCCATTTCTTAATCTGCTAATTTGCCATAAAGACATTTGCTGCATGTACCATAAAACATTGTGCGGTGCGGATTTACATTAAAGTTATGTTCTTCAAGCACGTGTGAATATAAATCCTGCATATGGCTGCACCCCATATTTGTAATATTGCCACAGCTTTCGCATTTAAGCAGGAACTGGCATTTATTTTGTGAAAGGTTATCACGTATATACTGGTAACATGCACCACTATTACCATCAAGTACAATTTTTTGTACAATCCCTTCTTTCTGGAATTTTTCAAGATGTCTGTATATAGTAGTAGTACCAACAGGTGTTCCCTGTTCTTTTAAGTGTCTTGCAATATGGCTGACAGTTACATATTCACTTTTATTATTTTCCATATAGCCAAGAATAGCCTTCTGCTGTTTGGTATGGTATGAGTTTGAAAAATTCATAATAAATGCCTCCTTTCATTTTGAAAACCTTTTTCATTTTAACAGAAAGAAAATATTTGTCAAATTATTATTAAAGGAATATTACATTTGTTTCATAAAATTTGCATTTGCCCTGTTTGCATATATGCATTTATTTGACAACTCACATAAATAATAATATAATTTTTAAAGTGAAAATAATAAGGAGGGAAACCTGATATGCCAGGAGTATTATTTGAGGGTGGCTCATTCAGGGCAGTTTTCAGTTGTGGTGTTATGGATGCTCTGCTTGACAATGACATTATGTTTCCATATTGTATAGGGGTATCTGCTGGCGCCGCTAATGCAGCATCATATATTTCAAAACAGAGCGGAAGGAATATAAAAGTCTATTCCAATTACCGCAATGATAAAAGGTATATAGGGAAAAGGAACTTTTTTACTGATAAAAGCCTTTTTGGGATAGATTTCGTGTTCCGTAAAGTTCCTAATGAACTTGTTAAATTTGATTTAGAAACATTCAAGAAGTATACAGGAAGGTATATTGTGGTGGTAACGGATGCAAAGACTGGCAGAGCCAGGTATTTTGGCAAAGAAGACATAGACAGGAATTATGCAGTTTTTAATGCCACTTGTGCCCTTCCAGCAGTGTTTCCTGCTGTAAAAATCGAAGGAAGCTGTTACTATGACGGAGGTCTTTCTAATCCAATTCCGGTTGATAAATGCCTTGAAGATGGTAATGATAAGATTCTAATTGTACTGACACAGCCAGAAGGCTATAAAAAAGAATGCCTGCCAAAAGACAGGCATATAGCAAGGCTTATACGCCATAAGTACCCGGCAGTAGCTGACAGGATTTTGTACAGGTACAAAAAATATAATAGCTCACTGGAAATCTGTAATAAGCTTGAAAAGGAAGGCAGGGCAGTGATATTAAGGCCGCCATGCAAACTTGAAAGCCTTGAGAGTGATGTAAACAAGTTAAAACAGACATATAAACAGGGCTATAACCTTACAACAAAACATCTGGATGAAATAAAGGCATTGTTTTAAGATTTATATTGTTAATATTAATTGTATATGTTTCACCATCTTACTGGGCAGATATAAAAGGAGTGATTGTATGAAAAAAAGAATTAAACCTTTACTTTTTCTTATATGTATGGTTAGCATTGCTGCAATGGTACATACAATGTGTTCTAATGCCAGAAGCAGCAAGACTGCATATGTTGCATTAGGTGACAGTATTGCGGCAGGTTATGGGCTTCCAGGTTATTCTGGCAGCCAGGAGACACCACCAGCAGACAGTTACCAGTCTGTTGTAAGCAGGTTTTTAAAAACAGACCCTGTTAATTTTGCAGTAACAGGTGATGACAGTACAGATTGTATAAATATACTTAATTCTGGCAAAGCTGATGAGGCGCTTTCTGATGCTGGCATTATAACAATATCAATAGGCTCTAATGATTTATTAAAGCCTTTTATTGAAATAGCAAAAGAAGCTTTTGGAATTACGGAGAGTAATGGCAGTATGGATATTTCCAAACTTGAAGCTTATTATGCAGGTTTTAAGGATGCTTCTTTAATTGATATTCTGGCAATAGCTAATGATTTTGCAGATAAAATTAAAGATAATAAAGTCCTTCATGAAAAGGCCCAGGGGTTTTCTTCAAATTTTAGTAAAATTATAGATATATTAAAAGAAAAAGCACCAGAGGCAGAAATATATGTAACAAACATATATAATCCATATAAAGATGTGATGGTTCTTGGAAATTTAGCAGACGCTTATATTAAAGAAATAAATAATGCTTTTACAGATAATTCAGAAAGCTATACTTTAATAGATGTTTATACATTATTTGCCAAAGAGAATCTTGTAAATACAAAGTTTGACATTTCTGATTTAGGAAATATTAATTTAGATCCACACCCATCTAAAAAAGGCCATGCAAGAATTGCATCAGCAATTTTGGATGCATTAAATGCAAAACATGCACCATCAAGGGTTAAGGTGGGACAGGTTAAGAGTACAACTAAAAACACTGTAATAATAAAACTTTCATGTCCTTCTGGCAAATCTGGATATGAAATAGAATTTGCCTCTTCTAAAAATGGGAAGTGGAAAAAATTAAAAGATACATCAAAGAATAATAATAAGATTAAATCTGCAAAATTAAAATCTGGAAAAACATATTATTTCAGGGCTAGAAGTTATAATAATTTAAATGGTGTAAAGTATTATAGTGGCTATAGCCAGGTAAAAAAGGCAAAGATAAAATAATAATAACCAGGATGGTGTTACATATGGTATTGCCAGATAATAAGAATAAAACAGTTGAAGATATTTTATGGCTTAAAAATGGCCAGCGTGCGGAATTAATAGACGGGAATATGTATTATATTTCCCCTCCAAGCATACGCCAGCAGGAAATAATTGCATGGCTTGCAGAAAAAATAAGTAACTATATTAAGGAAAATAAAAAATTATGCAAAATATTTAAAAGCCCGTTTCCAGTGTATATTTCTAATGATAAGAAAAATTATGTTGAACCTGGTTTAAGCATAATATGTAATGAAGGTATTGTACAAGATGGCAAATGTTCTGGTGCTCCTGACTGGATAACCGAAGTAGTTTCACTACATGACAGATGGACTGTTTATTACCTTAAATTAGTAAAATACTGCCAATCAGGTGTACGTGAATACTGGATTGCAGACCTGGCAGAGAGGGCTGTTGTAGTTTATAATTTTGAACAAATGAACTATAAAAGGTACACATTTAATGATAAGATAAAGTCTGGTATTTTAGAGGGATTGGAAATTGATTTTTCCCCAATATCCTTCTAAGGATGCACAAAACGCACCCTTAGAAGGATTAAACTTCAGTTTTATTATTTATGCCACAAAAGGCAGTATGGGGTTATATCCTGTTTTTTATATTAGTATTGTATTAACAGTTTTTATTATAAATTTTGCTTTTATAACTCCCATCCGCTATATTGATATAGCGGATAAAAAGTGATATTTTATTATCTGGATTTAAACTTTCCCATACAAGTGAACCAAATTCTTCCATATCATCTTTAATTCCTATAAGTTCGGGTTCTCCTTCAAAACTTGGAAGTGGGTTTCCGTCATGCATGTATGTGTGTATAAAATGTCCTTCGCCATTTACAGGGTTTTCATAGTTAAATGTATAGCGGTTACATGAATCAGGGTTTCCATTATTGCTTTTCAATATAGACATGGAATATTTGAAACTGCCATTTTCTATATACAGTATTGCAGAGATACGTGGTGTATAATTAGGTGCATCTGGTTCAAATTCTCTTGTAAGGAGTGCCTGGTCAAATGTAGAACCATCTTTCATCATTTCATAAATAGTATCTGTCTGGTCGCCATTTGTAACTATTGTGTTATTGCCAAGCACACGTACTGGTGCATATATAACCAGGCTTGGGTCACTTAACTTTGAAGGGTCATATGCCTGTGTGCGTATTCCTTCGCCTTCAGTAGCAAAAATCCTGTTCCTGCTGTTTTCACTGCGGCCCATTATAAAATAAGCAATTACTGCATGGCTTCCATCTGGTGTCCTGCCAGTGGCGATGCCCCTTCCAGGATATTCATTTGCTTTTAATAAATCTTCTAAATTTAATTTTTCCATTATTGTCCTCCTTTAGTGGTGGAAAAGCCTGAGTCCTGTAAATGCCATTACAATGCCAAATTCATTACATGCATCAATTACGCTCTGGTCATTTTTAGAGCCGCCAGCTTCTGCTACATATTTAACACCGCTTCTGTGTGCCCTCTCAATATTATCACTAAATGGAATAAAGGCATCTGAGCCAAGAGTAACATTATCAAGATTTTTAATCCATTCTGCACGTTCTTCCCTTGTCATAGGTTCTGGTTTCTTTGTAAAGAAATTCTCCCATTTTCCATCTGCAAGTACATCCATATAGTCATCTGAAAGATAAACATCAATTGTATTGTCCCTGTCTGGACGGCGTATATCACTTTTAAATGGAAGTGACAATGCTTTTGGTGACTGTCGTAAGAACCATTTATCTGCCTTGTCACCAGCAAGACGTGTACAATGTATACGGGATTGCTGGCCTGCACCTATTCCTATTGCCTGTCCGTCTTTTACATAACATACAGAGTTGGACTGCGTATATTTAAGAATAATATTTGCAAGTATCATATCATTTAATGCTGCTTCTGAAAGTTCTTTTTTGTCTGTAACAATATTAGAGAAAAGTTCTTTTGTAGTTTTAATATCATTATGGCCCTGTTCAAAAGTAATACCAAAAACATCTTTAGTTTCAAGTGGTGCTGCCTCATAATCCGGGTCAATTTTGATAATGCAGTATGCACCTCTTTTTTTCTTTTTAAGTATTTCAAGTGCTTCATCCGAATATGAAGGTGCAATAATACCATCAGAAACAAGTGTACTTAAATACTTTGCAGTTGCCACATCACATTCATCAGAAAGTGCTGCAAAATCACCAAATGAAGACATCCTGTCTGCGCCCCTTGCACGTATATAAGCAGTTGCAACAGGGGTCAGCTCTATATCATCATCAACAAAATACACTTTTTTCATAGTGTCATCAAGTGGCACATCAATAGCAGCACCAGCAGGGCTTACATGCTTAAATGATGCTGCCGCAACATGCCCTGTCGCCTCTTTTGCTTCTTTAACAAGCTGCCAGCTGTTAAAGGCATCTAAAAGATTGATATAGCCAGGAGTACCATTTAATACCTCAAATGGAAGGCTGCTTCCATCTTTCATAAATACCCTCGAAGGTTTCTGGTTTGGATTGCATCCATACTTTAACTGGATTTCGTTCATATAAAATCTCCTCTCTTTTTAATGTTTATTCCAGGATAATATAATTAAAGCCAGCTTGTCCAGGCATACGCCCAGACGGCCGGCTTACTAAAGTTATACTCCCCTGTGGTATACCCCACTTTTCCGCCAGTTATATAACTAAAATTACGTTGCTATTTATGGAAGGCTGAATTGTTACAAAATTACTTTATCACAGGATGGTAAATCTTGCAAGGGGAAATAAATTTTTTACCACGTCCGTTTTATAAAATTTGTTACTATTCACAGCTACGCTGTTCATAGTAACTAGCAGTGCTTTGTTTGCAGACGGACGCAGGGTTTCCGTACCCAGCTAAATATTCCATTCCAG
>CAJTXH010000013.1 GCA_910580005.1 uncultured Lachnospiraceae bacterium
TGTGCAAAATGGCACTGCAAAAATCCTCGAATTTTACTGAAGGCTGAACTGTTACCACCCTTGCTGTTTTATCTTTAAAATTAAAGATAAAAAATGCCATCAGTGGTATAATGTTGTATTATAAAAATATCTGGGATTTAATTCTTGAACAATATTAAATTTTTCTATATAATAAAAACAGATATTACAAAGAAAAAGGGAAAAGCATCATTTTCATTAAAAAGGACTGGCAGACAAATCTTTTATATTATATAACTCTGGCATTGTACTTAAATTTTTTTAATGTAGACGGATAAAAAATTTAGTGCTATAATAGCATGGATGGACGGGATAATGTTTTGTGTGGTATGTATTAAACAGTGGCATTTTATAGAAAATATATTCTAGGAGGATGAGAAATGGGTTTATTTAAAGACGATGACATTAGCGGCATAGAAGGGCTGGATTTAGATGCTGGTGTTCTTGAAGGCTTTGGGGATGATACTATTGACAAGGATTTACTGAACCAGATTTTTGCTGATGATGGCGGCAGTGCAGATGATGAAACTGAAGATGCACAGCTTGATGTTGATAGTGAAGGGTTCTATATTGATGAAGATACAAGTAATGTACCAGGGGATGGTACTGTTATTGAAGATGAAGCAGAACCTGTAACTGGTGTAAGTAAAGAAACACCAGCAGAAGAGAAACAGGAAGAAACAGCAAAAGAAGAAATACCAGAAGAAGTTCCTGTCAAAGAAGAAGAGGAAATACCAGAAGAACCAAAAGTGCCAGAAGAACAGGCTGAAGAAGTGCCAGCAGAGGAGAAGCCTGCTGAAGAACCTGTATCAAACACTGTAGTACCTATTTCTGTAAATGATGATGTTGTTAATAATGAAGCTATGAAAGCCATGAATGAAGAACGTCTGAATGGAACAGTTACAGTAATTACTGAGAATACAACTATCACAGGAAGCATTTCATCTGATGGTTCACTTGAGGTTATGGGAACAATTACAGGTGATATTGAATGTGTAGGCAAAGTATATATTAATGGTAAAGTTTCAGGAGGGGTTGTTGCTTCTGAAATATATGTAAATACACCTAAGCTTAATGGCGGGCTTATCAGTGAAGGCACTGTAAGGATTGGTGTAGGAACTGTGGTTTTAGGGGATGTTACAGGCTCATCTGCTTATATTGCAGGGGCAGTAAGGGGCAATATTGATATAGAAGGGCCTTTAGTTATTGAATCCACAGCTATATTAAAAGGTGACATAAAGGCTAAAACAATTACCATAAAGTCTGGTGCTGTAATAGATGGTTACTGTTCACTTTACCAGACTGCAGTTGACGTGGATAAGATTTTTGAAGAATAAAAACAGGTGTATTTACATAGATACCTGACAGGAGACAGATATGGCAGAATATAAGAGGATTTTATTAAAATTAAGTGGGGAAGCCCTTGCAGGGCCAAATAAGACAGGTTTTGACGAAGCTACCTGTTTTGGCGTGGCAAAACAGGTTAAAGAACTTGTGGATGCTGGCATAGAAGTGGGAATAGTTACCGGAGGAGGCAATTTCTGGCGTGGGCGTACAAGTGAAAATATTGACCGTACAAAAGCAGACCAGATAGGTATGTTAGCTACTGTTATGAACTGCATATATGTTTCAGAGATTTTCCGTTCAGCAGGCATTATGACAAATGTACTTACACCATTTGAGTGTGGTTCATTTACAAAGCTTTTTTCAAAGGACAGGGCAAATAAATATTTTTCAAAAGGAATGGCAGTATTTTTTGCAGGCGGCACAGGGCATCCATATTTTTCAACAGATACATCAACGGTGCTGCGTGCTATTGAGATAGAAGCAGATATAATTCTTTCTGCCAAATCAATTGATGGGGTATATGATTCAGACCCTGCATTAAATCCTGCTGCCAGGAAATATGATGTTATAGATATTAATGATGTAATAAACCAGCGCCTTGGTGTAATAGACCTCGCTGCTGCCGTTCTTTGCATGGAAAACCATATGCCTATGATGATTTTCGGGCTCAATGAAGAAAATAGCATTGTGAATACTGTAAATGGTGTGGCTAAAGGTACTTTGGTTACAGCATAATAATAAACAAAAGGCCGGTTGCGGCAGAATGGAGAATAATATGAGTGTTGAATTAAAACAGTTTGAAGAAAAGATGAAGAAATCAGTTGAAAATCTTGCAAATGATTATACTACAATACGTGCAGGGCGTGCTAATCCTCATGTACTTGACAAGATTACAGTGGATTATTACGGGACTCCTTCTAACCTCCAGTCAGTTGCCAACATTTCTGTATCAGAAGCACGCACTCTTTTAATACAGCCTTGGGAGCCAGGCCTGGTTAAAGAAATTGAAAAAGCTATACTAGTATCTGACCTTGGCCTGACGCCTAATAATGATGGCAAATCCATACGTCTTTCATTTCCTGAGCTTACAGAGGAGAGACGTAAGGAACTTGTTAAAGATGTAAAGAAGAAGGGTGAAGACAGCAAAATTGCAATCAGGAACATACGCAGGGATGCAAATGACATGGCTAAAAAGCAGCAAAAAGCAAATGAAATCTCTGAGGATGAGCAGAAAGATGCAGAAGCAGGCATCCAGAAAATGACTGATGAATACGTAAGTAAAATTGACAAAATGATTGATGAAAAGTCAAAAGAAATTATGACTGTATAATAATACAGATATTAAAAACCAAATGCCAGGGCAGTATATGCCACTGGCATTTTTAAATTAACACATTTTGCAGGAAAATTATGCAGGATGGTGCCAGAAATACGTCTATGCCTGTAATTTTTCCCTTAATTTCCTTGCACATTCCAGGAAAACCGGTTTATGTGCAAATATAAAACTTCTTTTGCTGTAATTATAATTAATAATATCCAATGCATCATCTTCTGTTTCAAAGATGCATCTATGAATATCAATATATATTTTTGTACAGCTTAAATCTTCAAGTTCAAAAATATTTTCACATATGGAAATAACAGGTACATTTTCCTGTGGCTGCTCTGTCCATGTAATATTAAAACCGTTACAAGCTGCAAAATTCTTTAGCCAGTTTGCAGTAGAAAAGTAGTAGTTTTCTTCAAGGTAAATTTTTTCTTTGCCATTAAACAGGTGCAGTAATGGTTCTTTATTAAAATCCAGGCTGAATATCCTGTTTTCACCTGCTTTGCCCATAATCCCATGTATTGCATCATCATATGCTAACATTACTGTCCTGGCATGGTTTTTGTTTCCAGAGTGAAGCCCTTCATATGCAACCTGGAAAACAGAGCCAAGGAATGTTTCCGCCATTCTGCCAAGTTCTTCTTCTTTAACATATTTTATAAAAAATACAATCCAGTTGCGCCATGCATAGTATGTAGGGAATGTATTATGTACTTCATTTTTAGCACCCATTGCATGAAGTACCTTTGCGTTTCCTACAGAAGCAACTTTATAGCCTGCACGGTTACAAAGATAACACCATTCTGTATCATCCCAGTACAGGAAATTTTCTTCTGGCATTAAGCCAATTTTATCAATAACACATCTTTTTACCATAAGTGAACATGCAGCAACGGAATCTGTATAAATAAATTCTGGCATACTGCCATCTTCATATTCATTGAAATATAATGCTTCAGTACAGAAATACTTAAAATCAATTTCCTGTCCGAACTGCTGTACGTAATCAGGATTTCCCATATGGTATACCTTAGCACCAGCCATGCCAGCTTCTGGATGTGTTTCCAGGAATTTATATAAATTGCCTATTGCATTCTCATCAAGAAGTGCATCATTATCTACACACATAACATAAGGATATCCCTTTTTATATACTTCCCGTAGCCCTGTATTAAAACCTCCCGAACCACCAAGGTTTTCCTGGTTTTCAATTAGTACAAGCCTGCCAGGGTAAGTTTCTTTTATACGTTTTACAGACATATCTGTAGAACCATTGTCTACAACATACAAATCAAAGTCCTGGAACTTGGACTCAAGTACGCTCTGGATGCAGTCAAGTACAGCATCTTCTTTATTATAATTGCATATTACAATACCAATTTTTTTCATAAATTACCTCATTTCTTTATATGTTTTTGTGTAATTAATATTTTATATACATATATAAACCATAAATATTTAATCTTATTTTATCATTAGCAAACTGAAAATACAACCTTGCCAGAGCCAGGATAATAAGATAACTGGAAATTTTATAAACAATATTTGCAAATGCTACCAATATAATATAAAATACAAATATTACATATGGAGGGGTTTATGGCAAGTGAAGATTTACTAGATAAAATGAAGAGTGGCGGCAGCCTGTCTGGAAAAGAGCAGTCACAGCTTGTATTTTTCCTTAGTATCCCTGCGATTATGGCACAAGTTACTTCTGTTATTATGCAGTATACAGATGCCTCAATGGCAGGAAGCCTTGGGGCGGGTGCGTCTGCTTCAATCGGGCTTGTATCAAGTTCAACATGGCTTTTTGGCGGTGTATGTGGTGCTGTTGCAGCAGGTTTTTCCATACAGGCAGCACACAGTATTGGCGGAGGAAGGGTACAGGAAGCCAGAAGCATTATGCGGCAGTCAGTTATTACAGCTTTAATTACCAGCCTGCTGCTTGCAGCAGCAGGTGTTTTAACAGGAATGCATCTTCCAGAATGGCTTGGAGGTGCAAAGGAAATACAGGATAATGCAAGAAACTACTTTATTATTTATGTATTATCCCTTCCAGCAATACAGCTTAACAGGCTGGCCGGGGGGCTTTTGCAATGCAGCGGCAATATGAAAGTGCCAGGGATGCTTAATATTTTAATGTGCATTTTAGATGTGGTTTTTAATTTCCTGTTGATTTTTCCATCAAGACATATATACCTGGCAGGAATTAAAATAATAATGCCAGGTGCAGGTCTTGGTGTAACGGGTGCAGCACTTGGGACAGCATTTTCCCAGGTATGTATAGCAGTGTTAATGATGTGGTTTTTGTGCTTTAAATCAGGCATTTTTAAAATAAAACGCCATGAAAGCTGGAAGCCACGCAGGGAATATGTGCTAAAAGCTGTAAAGCTTGCACTTCCTATCGGATGGGAAAACCTTATGATGTGTGGTGCTATGGTAGTTTCCACCAGGATAGTTGCACCCCTTGGCTCTGTGCCAATAGCTGCAAATTCATTTGCAATTACGGCGGAAAGCCTTTGTTATATGCCAGGTTATGGTATAGGGGAGGCAGCAGCAACCCTTACAGGGCAGAGCATAGGTGCAGGACGCAAGGAACTTGCAAGGAAGTTTGCAAGGATGACAGTATGGTTTGGTATTGCCAGCATGGCTGCAACAGGTGCTGCTATGTTTTTTGCAGCTCCAGCAATGATGGCACTTCTTACACCTGATAGAGATATACGCAGCCTTGGGACAATGGTACTCCGTATAGAAGCATTTGCAGAGCCTATGTATGGTGCATCTATTGTAGCTGCTGGCGCATTCCGTGGAGCAGGTGATACACTTGTGCCAAGCATGATGAACTTTGGAAGTATCTGGTTTGTACGTATTACACTTGCACTTGTATTAACAAGGCATTATGGTTTAAAGGGAGCATGGATTGCAATGTGTATAGAATTATGTTTCCGTGGCATTATCTTTATTGTACGGCTTTACAAGGAAAAATGGATGCATTAGGCGGTGGGAAGCCTGCATACTGCTGGTTTATGAAACGGACGTGTATTAACAGCAAACCCTCTTGACATAGATAACAGCAAGATATAATATAGTTTTAAAAACTACGTCAGGAGGGGTTATAATGGAACTTAAAGAGTTAAACATAGGTAGTCTTGTAATTAAATATCCAATAATACAAGGCGGAATGGGTGTTGGGATAAGCAGGGGTAAGCTTGCAGGGGCTGTTTCGGCAAATGGAGGTCTTGGCATTATTTCGACAGCACAGATAGGTTATGATGAACCAGGTTTTGAAAAGGACCAGAATAAAGCAAACCTGGACGCAATACGCAGGCATATTTTAATGGCAAAGGAAATATCAGGAGGAAAGCCTGTTGGTGTAAATATAATGGTTGCATTAAAGAATTACAAAGACCATGTAAAAGCAGCAATTGAAGCAGGTGCAGATGTTATAATTTCAGGTGCAGGGCTTCCCATACACCTTCCAGAATACACCAGTGGTTCTGCGTGCAAGATAGCACCAATTGTTTCATCAGCAAAAGCAGCAAAGGTAATATTGCAGAACTGGCTTAAAAAGGCAGGCAGGGCAGCAGATTTTATAGTAGTGGAAGGTCCAAAAGCAGGAGGGCATCTTGGATTTAAAAAAGAGCAGGCCTGTAGCATAACGGATGAAGAGTATGATGCTGAAATCAAAAAGATTGTAGAAACTGTAAAAGAGTTTGAAGATAAAAGCAGCACAAAAATACCTGTAATTATTGCTGGAGGGATATTTACCCATAACGATATATGCCACGCTATGTCACTTGGTGCATCAGGTGTACAGATTGCGTCACGTTTTGTTGCAACGGATGAGTGCGATGCTGATATTAAATATAAACAGGCTTATATAAATGCAACAGATAAAGACGTTATAATTATTGACAGCCCTGTAGGAATGCCAGGCAGGGCAATAAGGAACAAGTTTACAGACTATATAAAAAATAACAGGATTAAGCCAGAGAAATGTTTTAACTGCCTTGAAAAATGCAATCCTGCAGAAGTGCCGTATTGCATAACAAAAGCACTTACAGACGCAGTATGCGGCGATACAGAGAACGGGCTTGTATTTGCAGGTGCAAATGTAGGGCGTATAAACAAGATAGTACCAGTACATGAGCTTATGGAAGAGCTGGCAGGGGCGAGGTGAAAGTTTATGCAGGACCAGTTTTCAAGAACCAGGCTTTTGTTAGGCAATAGTGCAATGGAGAAACTTGCCAGTGCAAGAGTTGCAATATTTGGAGTTGGAGGAGTAGGAGGCTATGTTGCTGAAGCACTTGCCAGAAGCGGAATAGGGAGTTTTGACCTTATAGACAGTGATATAATAAGCACCAGTAATATAAACAGGCAGATTATTGCAACAGTAAAAACTGTTGGCCAGTATAAAGTTGATGTAATGAAAGAAAGAATACTTGACATTAACCCTGGTGCAGATGTACACACATATAAATGTTTTTTTCTGCCAGGAAGTGAAGAAAACTTTCCCTTTAGTGAATATTCATATATAGCAGATGCGGTTGATACAGTAACTGCTAAAATTGGGATTATTTTAAAAGCAAAAGAATCTGGCATACCTGTTATAAGCAGCATGGGAGCTGGAAACAAGCTTGATGCTTCACAATTTAAAGTAGCAGATATTTATAAGACAAAAGTATGCCCTCTTGCTAAAGTTATGAGGAGGGAACTTAAAAAGCGTGGTGTGGACAGCCTGAAAGTTGTATATTCAGAAGAAGTACCTGTAACATATACTGGCACAGGGCAGCAGGCTGGCAGCATGGAGGATGGAGCAGAAGAAGCTTTGGGACGCCCTGTGCCTGGAAGTGTTGCGTTTGTACCTTCTGCTGCAGGGCTAATTATCGCAGGGGAGATTGTAAAAGACATTATAAAATAACATAATACAAGGGAATATAATAATATAATACAAGAATAACTATAGAAAGTTAATTAATATATAGTATTATAAGTCCATAAGTTAGATTTGAAAACAGAGATATTGTATTAAATACACATGGAAAATCAGAAGGAAATTATTGTTATATGAGAGATGCAGTTTCCGCACTTTTATTTATTTTATTAAAGGGGATTAATGGCGAAGCATATAATGTTTCTAACGAAGAAACACATATAACTATTGCAGGAATGGCATCATTAGTAGCTTCTGGTATTGCAAATAACAAAATTAAAGTGGTTTTTGATATTCCAGAAGAAAACATTTATGGATATGCTGCAGAAACTAAGATGAAACTTAATACAGATAAATTAAAAAAACTTGGGTGGAAGCCGGAAGTTGGATTAGAGGAGGCATATACCAGATTAATAGAAAGTATGAAATATTGTAAATAAATTTTTAGATAATTGGTTTTATTAACATAAATAAAAATAATGAAGAATACTTAAATAAATTGTATAAGAGTCAATTTATGCAGCATTTTTATTCTGGCAAAGAGATAGAAGCTTTTTATAAGAAATGGTTAAGAATATTATAAACAAAGTAATGAAGCTGTAATTGTCACTATAATTTTTAATACATAAAAGATATTTACATATAACAGGCAATAATTACCGATGAACTATATTAGATATTCATCGGTAATTTTAATATTATAGTATAAATACTATTTACAATAAAATTTATTCCCTGTTTTTCCATTTCTACAACTTGACAGCGCAATAATTTCTGTATACACTATAAACTAGTGTTTTTCACAAAAGCTGTACAGGCAATTAACAGCCTGTTTATAAAATATATGGATTTTTTTATATTAAATATACCCAGAAAGGAAGCATAGGTTATGAATTATAAAGTTGCAGTTATTCCAGGTGACGGCATTGGACCGGAAATTATAACAGAAGCAAGAAAAGTCTTAGACAAGATTGGTGAAAAGTATGGACATACTTTTGAATACCAGGAACTTTTAATGGGCGGCTGTTCCATAGATGCATATGGTGAACCGCTTACTGATGAAACATTAGAAAAGGCAAGGGCGTCAGACTCTGTACTGCTTGGTGCTGTTGGCGGTGATGTCGGCAAATCAGGCTGGTATGAACTGCCTCCTGATAAAAGGCCAGAGGCAGGGCTGCTTAAAATCCGTAAGGGTCTTGGGCTTTATGCCAATATACGGCCAGCTGTCCTTTTTGATGAGTTAAGCGGGGCATGTCCGCTTAAGGAAGATATTACTAATGGCGGTTTTGATTTTGTAGTTATGAGGGAACTTACAGGCGGACTTTATTTTGGAGAACGCAAAACAATAGAAGAGAACGGGATTATGAAAGCTATAGATACGCTTACATATGATGAGAACGAAATCAGGCGTATTGCAAGATGGGGTTTTGATGTTGCTATGAAGCGCAATAAGAAAGTATGTAGCGTTGACAAGGCAAATGTACTTGATTCTTCAAGGCTGTGGCGCAAGGTTGTAAAAGAGGTGTCAGAAGAGTATCCTGAGGTGGAACTTTCAGACATGCTTGTGGATAACTGTGCAATGCAGATTGTACGTGACCCTAAGCAGTTTGATGTTATCCTTACAGAAAATATGTTTGGTGACATACTTTCAGATGAGGCAAGCATGGTTACAGGCTCTATTGGCATGTTGTCATCAGCAAGCCTTGGTGCTACAAAGCTTGGGCTGTATGAGCCAAGCCATGGCTCTGCACCTGATATTGCAGGGCAGGATAAAGCAAACCCGCTTGCAACAATACTTTCTGCTGCAATGATGTTACGTTATTCATTTGACCTTGAAAAAGAGGCTGATGCAATAGAAGACGCTGTAAAACAGGTACTTAAAGAAGGATACAGGACAGGGGATATAATGGATAATGGTAAAACGCTTGTAGGTACTAAACAGATGGGAGACCTTGTTGCAGCACATATAAAATAGCATTTAAAATTAAGAAAGATGGTGTATAACAATGAAAAGTGATGTAGTTAAAAAAGGAATGCAGACAGCCCCGAACAGGTCTTTGTTTAATGCACTTGGCATTACAGAGGAAGAGCTTGAGAGACCGCTTGTAGGCATTGTAAGTTCATATAATGAGATTGTGCCAGGCCATATGAATATTGATAAAATTGTTGAAGCAGTTAAGACAGGCGTTTCAATGGCAGGGGGCACACCAATAGTATTTCCTGCAATTGCAGTATGTGATGGTATTGCAATGGGACATATTGGCATGAAGTATTCCCTTGTTACAAGGGATTTAATAGCAGACTCAACAGAATGCATGGCACTTGCACACCAGTTTGATGCACTTGTTATGGTGCCAAACTGTGACAAGAATGTTCCAGGGCTTTTAATGGCGGCTGCCAGGGTTAATGTGCCAACAATATTTGTAAGTGGCGGCCCGATGCTTGCAGGCCATGTAAATGGGCAGAAAACAAGTCTTTCATCTATGTTTGAGGCAGTTGGCGCACATGCGGCAGGTAAGATATCTGATGAAGAAGTGGATAATTATGTATGTAATGCATGTCCTACATGTGGTTCATGTTCTGGAATGTATACAGCTAACAGTATGAACTGTCTTACAGAAGCAATAGGAATGGGGCTTAAGGGAAATGGGACAGTGCCTGCTGTGTATTCTGAGAGGATAAGGCTTGCCAAACATGCCGGCATGAAGGTTATGGAACTTTATGAGAAAAATATCTGCCCAAGGGATATAATGACAGAAAAAGCATTTATGAATGCACTTACTGTTGATATGGCACTTGGATGCTCTACAAATACAATGCTGCACTTGCCAGCGATTGCACATGAAGCAGGTGTGGAGATTAACCTTGACATAGCTAACCAGATTAGTGCAAAGACCCCTAACCTCTGCCATCTTGCGCCAGCAGGGCATCATTATATGGAAGAGTTAAATGAAGCAGGCGGAATTTATGCGGTTATGAACGAATTAAATAAGAAAGGGCTTCTTTATACAGATTTAATAACAGCGACAGGAAAGACAGTTGGTGAAAATATTGAGGGGTGTGTTAATAAAAATACAGAGATTATACGCCCGGTTGAAGAACCATACAGCGAAACAGGCGGAATTGCTGTACTACGTGGCAATATAGCACCTGACAGCTGTGTTGTAAAGCGTTCAGCAGTTGTGCCTGAAATGATGGTACATGAAGGCCCTGCCAGGGTATTTGACTGTGAAGAGGATGCTATTGCAGCAATTAAGGGTGGAAAGATTGTTGCTGGTGATGTTGTGGTTATACGTTATGAAGGGCCAAAGGGTGGTCCTGGCATGAGGGAAATGTTAAATCCTACATCAGCTATTGCAGGCATGGGGCTTGGTTCAAGTGTTGCATTAATTACAGACGGGCGCTTCTCAGGTGCATCAAGAGGAGCATCAATAGGGCATGTTTCACCAGAGGCAGCAACAGGCGGACCAATAGCCCTTATAGAAGAGGGGGATATTATTGCAATAGATATCCCTGCTAATACAATTAATTTAAAAGTATCTGATGATGAACTTGCAAAACGTAAAGCAGCATGGACTCCAAGAGAGCCAAAAGTCCAGACAGGTTATCTTGCAAGGTATGCATCAATGGTAACATCAGCAGACAAAGGGGCAGTGCTGGAAATTAAATAATAGCAGGAATTTCCCTGCTTCTTATGCAGAGAAATTCCTATTTAAGAAAGGATTGGTTATTAAAATGCAAATGACAGGTTCCCAGATTGTTATTGAATGTTTAAAGGAACAGGGAGTTGACACTATTTTTGGCTATCCTGGAGGGGCAATTTTAAATATTTATGATGAGTTATACCGGCACCAGGATGAGATAAGGCATGTGCTTGTTTCGCATGAACAGGGCGCTGCACATGCTGCTGATGGCTATGCAAGGGCAACTGGAAAGGTTGGCGTGTGCATGGCAACAAGCGGACCAGGTGCAACTAACCTTGTAACAGGCATTGCAACAGCATATATGGATTCAGTGCCAGTTGTGGCAATTACATGTAATGTAGGGCTTCCGCTGCTTGGCAAGGATTCATTCCAGGAAATAGATATTGCAGGAATAACAATGCCAATTACTAAATACAGTTTTATTGTAAAAGATGTAAAAGAACTTGCACCAGTTATCAGGCGTGCATTTAAGATAGCACGCTCAGGAAGGCCTGGGCCTGTGCTTGTAGACATTGTTAAAAATGCTACAAGTGATAAAACAGACTATATAAGGGAAGTTCCAGAACTGGTACAGAGAAGTACAGATAAAATAGATGAAAAGGCAGTAGAAGAAGCAGTTAAAATACTGCGTGCTGCAAAGAAGCCAGTAATATTTGCAGGAGGGGGCGCTGTTATAGCAGGCGCTTCCAAAGAGCTTGAAGAGTTTGCAAAGCGTGTTGATGCGCCTGTTACAGATACTCTTATGGGCAAGGGTGCGTTTCCTGGCAATGATAATTATTATATCGGGATGCTTGGAATGCATGGCACAAAGACAGCAAATTTAAGTGTATCAGAGTGTGATGTGCTTATAGTCCTTGGCTCACGCTTTTCAGACAGGGTAACAGGAAATACAGCAACATTTGCTAAAAATGCAAAGATAATCCAGGTAGATGTGGACGAAGCAGAAGTTAATAAAAATATTTTTGTTGACTTAAATATAACAGGTGATGTAAAATCAGTACTTGAAATACTTAATTCAAGACTTGAACAGCTCTACCATAAAGAATGGATTGACAAAGTAATGGCGCGTAAGGATGCACTTCCTCTTACATACAATAAAGAGGTACTTACAGGCCCTTATATTATTGAACAACTTTATGAAGTTACACAGGGTGATGCAATTATTGCAACTGAGGTAGGGCAGCACCAGATGTGGGCAGCACAGTATTATAAATATATAAAGCCACGTACATTAATTTCATCAGGCGGACTTGGCACAATGGGATACGGTCTTGGTGCAGCAATAGGCGCAAAGGCAGCATTTCCAGATAAAACTGTTGTAAATATAGCAGGTGACGGCTGTTTCCGTATGAATATGAATGAAATTATCACAGCTTCAAGAAGCGGGCTGCCAGTTATTGAAATAGTATTTAATAACCATGTGCTTGGAATGGTGCGCCAGTGGCAGACACTGTTCTATGGAAAGAGGTATTCACATACATTATTAAATGACAGCCTTGATTATGTAAAGCTTGCAGAAGCAATGGGAGCAAAAGCATACAGGGTTGAAACTAAAGAAGAAGTTTTGCCAGTTCTTAAAGAGGCATTAGCAAGTGATGTGCCTGTTGTTATTGAATGTATAATACAGAGTGATGACAAGGTATTTCCAATGGTAGCACCAGGCAAAAACATTGATGAGGCATTTGATGAAAATGACCTCAGAAAATAAACCACCAGAGGTGGCAAGGGATTAATATATACAAAAGGAGGCACATTAAAGTGGGCAGAGTTTATAATTTTTCAGCCGGTCCGGCGGTATTACCGGAAGAGGTATTAAAAGAAGCAGCAGCAGAAATGCTGGATTATGAGGGAACAGGAATGTCAGTTATGGAGATGAGCCACCGTTCCAAGGCATATGATAACATTATTAAAACTGCTGAAAAAGATTTAAGGGAACTTATGGGAATTCCAGATAATTACAAAGTAATGTTCCTTCAGGGAGGCGCTTCGCAGCAGTTTGCAATGATACCTATGAACCTTATGAAAAACAAAGTTGCTGACTATATTGTTACAGGACAGTGGGCAAAGAAGGCATGGCAGGAAGCTTCCAAATATGGCAAGGCAAATAAAATTGCTTCATCAGAGGATAAAACATTCTCTTATATTCCTGACTGTTCAGATTTGCCAGTTTCTGAAGATGCAGATTATGTATATATTTGTGAGAATAATACAATATATGGCACAAAGTATAAAAAGCTTCCAGATACAAAGGGCAAGACTCTTGTAGCAGATGTTTCTTCATGCTTTTTATCAGAGCCAGTAGATGTATCAAAGTATGGCATAATTTATGGCGGCGTACAGAAAAATATAGGGCCTGCCGGTGTTGTAATTGTAATTATGCGTGAAGACCTTATAACAGAAGATGTGCTTCCAGGCACACCAACAATGTTACAGTATAAGACACATGCAGATAATGATTCTTTATACAACACACCTCCTGCTTATGGAATTTATATTTGTGGCAAAGTATTTAAATGGCTTAAGAAAATGGGCGGCCTTGAGGTTATGAAGCAGAAAAATGAAGAAAAGGCAAAAATACTTTATGATTTCCTTGACCAGAGCAAACTGTTCAAAGGGACAGTTGTAAAAGAAGACCGTTCACTTATGAATGTACCATTTGTAACGGGCAGTGATGAGCTTGATGCAAAGTTTGTTAAAGAGGCAGCAGCAGAGGGGCTTGTAAACCTTAAAGGACACCGCACAGTAGGCGGGATGAGGGCAAGCATTTACAACGCTATGCCAAAAGAGGGCGTTGAAAAGCTTGTAAACTTTATGAAGAAGTTTGAGGAGGAAAATGCGTAATGTTTAAATATACATGTTTAAATCCAATAGCCGCAGTAGGGCTTCAGAATTTTACAGATGGGTATGAAAAAACTGATAGTGTGGCAGACGCACAGGCAGTCCTTGTAAGAAGTGCCTCAATGCATGACACAGAGCTTCCAGACAGCCTGCTTGCAATTGCAAGGGCAGGTGCAGGCTATAACAATATCCCTGTTGACAAATGTGCAGATGAAGGAATTGTAGTATTTAATACACCAGGTGCAAATGCAAATGGTGTAAAAGAACTTTTTGTTGCTGGCATGTTAATGGCAGCACGTGATATAAACGGCGGTATTGAATGGGTAAAGGCAAATAAAGATAACCAGAATATCAGCAAAGACATGGAAAAGGCAAAGAAGCAGTTTGCAGGCACAGAACTTATGGGCAAGAAAATCGGTGTGATCGGGCTTGGTGCTATAGGTGTGCTTGTTGCCAATGTAGCTAACCGCATGAAGATGCAAGTTTATGGTGTAGACCCTTATCTTTCAGTAAAAAATGCCCTTTCACTTTCAAGGGATATCAATATTGTAAAAACATATGATGAAATCTACAGCGAATGTGACTATATAACAGTCCATGTGCCTCTTCTTGAAGATACAAAAGGAATGATTAATAAAGAAGCATTTGACAAAATGAAAGATGGTGTAGTAATCATTAATATGGCAAGGGACACTCTTGTAAATGATGAAGATATGAAAGCAGCACTTGAATCAGGGAAAGTGGCAAAATATGTTACTGATTTCCCTAACCCTGCTGTAGCAAATATGCCAAATGTAATTGCAACACCTCATCTTGGCGCATCAACAGAAGAATCAGAAGATAACTGTGCAGTAATGGCAGTAAACCAGATACGTGATTTCCTTGAGAACGGAAATATAATAAATTCAGTAAACTTCCCTGCATGTGATGCAGGAGAGTGCAGCGCAAAGGGAAGGATTACAGTAGCACATAAAAACGTGCCTGGCATGTTAAACCGCCTTACTAATGTATTTGAGGGCGTAAATATAGCACATATGACAAATAAGAGCAAAGGCAATTATTCATATTGTGTATTTGATATAGACTCAGAGAGCACACAGCAGATGGCGGATAAATTAAACAGCATTGATGGTGTGTTAAAAGCACGTATAGTAAAATAGTGTTACTATACCAGACCTCATTAAGCAAGCCCCTGTAATTTACAGGGGCTTTTACAAAATAAAGGAAGGTTGTATTTATGGACTTTAATTTCAAAAAAAGGGCGGCTGTAATAATATTGTCACTGGTTATGGCATCAGGGGCAATGGTATCTGCAAAAGCAGCCAGCGGATATAAGGTAAATTCTTATGGAATATTAACATCATATTCCGGCGGAAGCAATGTATATATTAATGAAAATGTTTCCGCCATTGCTGCAGAGGCTTTTGACACAGTTAAAGTTAATTCTTTTTCTGTAAGCGGTAATAATAAATATTTAAAGGCTGTAGATGGTGTGTTATACACAAAAAATGGGAAAAAACTGGTGCGTTGTCCATCAGGCAGGAAAGGGGCATTTACTGTTCCAGGGACAGTGACTTCAATTGCACAAAATGCATTCCGTGGCTGTAAAAATATAAAAAGCATACAAATCCCTGAAAGTGTAAATGCTATTGCAAGCGGTGCATTTTACAATTGTACAGGACTAAAAAATGTTAATATCCCTTCACAGGTTACAGCATTAAGGAGAGAGATGTTTTATAACTGCCGTTCACTGGAAAGCATAACACTGCCCAGGGAACTGGCTGTTTTAGGGATATCGGCTTTTGAAGGATGTTATAAACTTTCAGGCATAATCCTGCCGGCTTCTTTGGAATTTTTGGGAAACAGGGCTTTTTTTAAATGTAAATCTTTAAAAGAAATTTCTATTCCGGATAAGATTAAGTCTGTTCCATATTCCTGTTTTAGTTATTGCAGTTCCCTGGAAAATGTTGTTTTAGGGAAAGGCATAGAAGAAATTAATGCAGATGCTTTTTATAAATGCCAGCAGCTTAAAAAAATAACAATTCCTGGCAGTGTCAGTGCAATTGGAAATTATGCATTTAAAGGCTGTACAAGTTTAAAAGATTTAACGATGCATAATGGCATTTCAGGCATTGGCTCTGGAGCATTTATGGGGTGCGTGGGCCTTAAAAATGTGAAAATTCCTGACAGCACAGAATATATAGGTACTTATATTTTTTATAATTGCAGCAGTCTGGAAAAAGCTGTTTTATCAAAACAGTTACACAGTATTCCATATATGGCATTTGCAAATTGTGTTAAGCTTGAAAATGCCAGCCTGCCTTCTGGGATTACAGAAATAAACAATGATGCATTTAAAAACTGCAAATCATTAACAACAATTAAAATTCCACAGAATGTCAGTTTTATTGGGAGCAATGCCTTTTATAATGCAGGCACAGCGTTTTGGGTTGCATCTTCTAATAAATCATTTGCTTCTGCAAGCGGTGTTTTATATAATGCAGAAAAAACAATTCTATTTAAAGTCCCGGCATATAAACAGGGCAGTTATAAAACACCAGAGACAGTGGTTAAGGTTTCTTCCTATGCATTTAGTGGCTGCCAGGAATTAGATAAAGTTACTATTGGTGAGGGAATTAAAAAAATTGACAAAAATGCTTTTGACCAGTCATCAATTAAAAAACTTTCGCTGCCATCCACATTAAAAACATTGAAAAATGGATTAAATGTAATAGACACATATAATTTAACAGATATTACAATTCCAGAAGATAACCAGTATTTTTCTTCTGTATCAGGCATGTTATACAGCAAGGATAAATCAATATTATATATTTATCCGTCAGGCAGGACAGGGACTGTAACATTTCCGCTTGAAGTTTCTGACTTAAGCGTTATACCAGTTAAGAACAGGGCTTCTAAATTTAGCGTTGCAGCAGTACACACTGTTTATGCAACTGATGACGGCGTGCTTGTAACAAAAAAGAAAAATAAAATATATGCTGTGCCATCAGCTAAGACAAGTTATAAGATGGGAAGCGGAATTAAAAATATTGATGAATTAAAAGCTGCAAAACCTTATATGGAGAAGCTGGAGAAAATTACTGTAAACCGCAGGAATAATAAGTTTTCATCAAAAGATGGTGTTTTAATGAATGCGGATGGTACGAAAATTATTATATATCCATGTGCTAAAACAGGAAGTTATAAAACGCCTGCATCTGTTATAAAAATTGATGCTGATGCATTTTCTGGCGCAAAAAAATTAACAAAACTTTTTATTGGAAAAAATATCACAGAGTGTAATATAAACCTGGAAAACTGTACATCATTAAAGGATATTGTTGTAAGGGAGGGGAATTTAAGGAAATTTATTATTTATAATGCCAGTACAACAGATTTAAGAAACCTTGTCCTTCCAACTTCGCTTGTTTCCAGTGCAATATATGGTTATAATGGCAGCCCTGGAGATTTAACAATTACTGGCTGGACAAATACATACGCTGAAAAGCTGGTAAAAAAAACAGGAGCAAAATTTGTAAGTGCAGGCATTGTTCCAAGACGGGTAAAAAATATAAAAGTTAATGCGTATATACATCCCAAAAAAATAAAAATTTCATGGAAACGTGACCCACAGGTTAGTGGGTATGAAATTTATACAGAAAATAAAAAGTTAAAAGATATACCAGATAATAACATTACAGAAACCAGCCTTTATATAGGCAGAAATTACGGGGTTACATTATATGTCAGGGCATATAAAATCCAGAAAGGCAAAAAAATATATGGAAAGCCTGGCAGAACCAGTTATTATCCTTATTAATTTCAAGTCAGTGTTTGCAAACAGACGCAGGGTTTCCATGTCCAGACTGAATATTCCATTCCAGGGCATGTTCTCACTACGTCAGCCCACGCAGCGGCACATAAAATCCCTATGCCGCAAGCGGCATTTAAGACGGGATTTAAATGCCGGCGGTGCTGAAGTGCCCCTGTCATAGAATATTTAGCTGGACACTGGAAACCTGCTGTTTACTGGCAAAATTACAAAATAGAACTTCTGCTTTTCTTTTGGTAATTGCATTATAGATATAGAAAAAATGGAGATATAGTTATGGAACAGTATATATTTTTACATGGGTTAGGCCAGACACCTGCTGACTGGGAAAAAGTGATTTGCAATCTGCCAGTAGAAAATGTTCTTTGCCCAAACCTGTTTGAAGCATGTGGAAGAGCCAGTTATGAAATGTTATTGAAACAGTTTGAGGAGCAATTTGCGTCTTATGAAGTTTTACATTTATGTGGTATATCCCTTGGGGCAGTACTGGCACTGCATTATGCAATTAAACATCCCGGACAGGTGAAATCATTAGTATTAATTGCTCCGCAATATAAAATGCCCAAAGCACTTCTCAGTATTCAAAATGTTATATTCTGGTGTATGCCGAATGCTGCCTTTCAAAGTATGGGTGTAAAAAAGAAAGATATGATTGCTATGTCTAATTCTATGAAAAAAATAAATCTCCAGCAAGAACTTCAATATGTAAGCTGCCCGGTAATAATTCTTTGTGGTAAAAAAGATAAAGCGAATATAAAAGCAGCTTTAAGTCTGCATACAAAAATAAAACAGGCAAGGATTTTTCTGGTAGAAAACGCCGGACATGAATTGAATGTAGAACAGCCTGAAAAAACAGCAGAATTGATAATGAGTTTTTATAAAGCACTTGCAATCAAACCTAAGATATGCTATATTATAAACACAAAGAAAGAGCAACCGCCCACAAGGGGGTTGGCCAATTAAACAAAGTAGCAATGCCACCCATTACCGGTCAAAGTATCAGGGTGGCTTTTGCTATGTATGATTACTTACAAAATGTATATAAATGTAAGCAATGCTAAAATAAATAACCCAAAGGTCATTAAATCTTTAAAATCAAAATTATTGTTATCTTGATTTTTCATAGCATCACCCCCATTCTTTTTAGAATGAGGCCAACACACCCTGTAACACGATTGCTTTTTTGGGATTATATCATATCTTTTAACACTTCACAACAATTTTTTCAAAACAAAACTGTATGAGTATGGCTATGCACAATGCAGATGGTAGTAAAATTAATTATATTTATTCTATTCCAAGAATTAGTGTATAATTTGTAAAAACGATTTCATATAAAATTTAAATTATTACCTATAAATGAGCAAATCCAAAAATATTATCAAAATATATATTTTGTATTAATCAGTAATCAAACTATTTGTATAAATATTATTGATTGTAATTGTATAAAACTAATAAAATATAAGCGGTTTATAGATGGTTTATGCTCCTATCAAAATTGTTTTTTGTGCAGTTTTTGAAATTAGCTTATTTATAGTTGTTACTTAGGATAATAATATAGAATATTTATTATCCTAATTTTTTTAATTTTACTTAATTTGGATATAATTTCTAATAGATATATTATAAAATATTTTATATAAACGTCTTTATTTTACCATATTTATTTGATATATAATTATAGGGTAAATATAAAAAATTATTATCCAAAGGAGATATAGTTTTATGATTAAAAAATTATTAAAAAAAATTATTTTGAATAAATATTGTAAATTCTTTTTATTTGCAGTGTGTTGGCTTTTTGCATGGCTTTATTATAGTAATATGGATGTTGCTGCAAGTGAAGGAAAGGTCGCAGTATATACTAAAGACAATATAATTGTAAACTGCCAGGGAAAAGGGACTCTAACTATTGGAAAAAATATAAAAAAGATATCACTGGCAAAATATATTGAAAGTGGAAAAGCAAGTGTAACAGAATTTAGAGTTGCTTCAGGCAATAAGTACTTTACTGCTGTGGATGGAGTTTTATTCAGCAAAGATAAATCACAACTGGTTTTATATCCAGATGCAAAAGAGGCCGCATCATACACTGTTAAGGGAGATGTCCAATCTATATCAGAAGATGCATTTGCTTATAATAAATACCTTAAATCAGTTACTATTCCAAAAAGTGTAAATACAATTGGTAATTATGCATTTCAAAATTGTGCAAAACTTGAAAGTGTAATATGTAAAGCGGATATATCCAGTATATATGGTACGTTTTACAACTGCAGATTATTAAAATCGTTTCACATTCCTGAAACTGTAACAGAGATTATGGACAATGCTTTTGCTGGCTGCGAATCATTAGAAGTTAAAATAGGGAAAAATGTATCTTATATATATGACAATGCTTTTTATAATGCAGCAGTTTCATTTGAAGTTGACAAAGATAACACTAATTATACTGTTGTTAATGGTACACTTTGCTCCGCAGATGGCACAAGACTTATGTTTTTCCCATATAAAAAACAGGATACATATACTATACAAGACACAATTGTGGACATAAATAAGTATGCGTTTTATGAAAACGAATTTATTAGAGAAATTAGAATAAATACAAACGAATTTAATATGAGCAGCTTGTATGGCTGCATTAATCTGGAAAAGATAATATTTTCGGACAATATGGAAAACATAATTTTTGGAAACCCAGAAGATGTGGCAATAACTGGTTATAATTTGAAAAACCTTAGAGATATAATTATCCCGGAAACAAATAAGTATTATAAATCATTTGAAGGCGGCCTGTATTCTGCTGGTTATAAGACTTTGTATATGATACCAGCAGGACGTGATACACTTATTATTAATGAAAATGTGGAAAATATAAAAGATGACTGTAACTGTCAAAACAGATTCCAATCAATAAACATTTCTGGCAGTAATAAATTTTTTGCATTAAAAGATAATGTTCTTTATGATAAAGATATGACTAAAATAGTTATATTTCCAGGACAGATGACAACATATAAAATTCCAATTACTGTAAGTGATGTATCAGTTATTGTAAATGACTTCTGTACTGATTTTGAAGATGAGGGATTTACAAAAAATAACAATGCTGCATATAACCTTGAGAATATTATAGCTGATGACGCAAGCAGCTATTTTAAAACTCTAGATGGCGTGTTATATGATAAGGATATGACAGAGCTTTTATTATATCCACAAAAGCGTAAAGGTGCATATGCTGTGCCTGGCAGTGTTACAAAGCTTAATCCAGCAACATTTGCATATGCATCTGCATTGACAAAGCTTACCGTTCCAGTTAATAGTGTACTTGTATTAAATGGCTGCAGCTCATTAAAAAAATTGGAATATGCAGAAGGTGTAGCAAGTGTAACAATTTATGGAAATTGGCTTTATACAGGCGGAGTACAGCTAGAAAAACTGTATCTTCCAAGTAGTATAAGATATATACATCTTGTTAGGATAGGTGGCAATACTACAATTTATGGTTATAATAATACTGGTGAATATGAATATGACGGAAATGCTATAGATAGCATAAAAACATATGTAACAGGTTTGGGATATAAATATAAAAGCCTTGGGGCTGCACCAAAAGTTGTACAAAATGGTAAAGCTGTTAAAAGTGGAAGTAATATAAAAGTGTCATGGAAAGCACGTCCAAAAGCTATTGGATATAAAATATCATATGTACCAGATAAAAGAAATATATACAAAGAGATTGTATTAAAAAATATAGTTGGAGGCAAAAAGATTTCCTGTACATTTAAAAAGAGCAAGTTAAATGGTAATAAAAAAATACTTATACGGGCTTATAAAGTTGTAAATGGAATTAAGGTTTATGGAAAACCAGTTGAAATAACTTGTAGGTGAAAAAATATAGTGCCATCATATCATTTTTTAAGAATGGTGGCACTTTTATTTTAGGTTTTTTTTCAACTTCAATTTGCATATTATGAAGTTTTACATTTATGCAGAATATTCCTGTTCTGGCACAGAAACGTCAGTTATGCCATGCCATTTGCCATTTTGTATTTATAAAGCATATGTGCATGGTTCTGTTCTTCAATCTGTATATCAGCCAGAAGTTTCCTTAATGCAGCATCAGCAAAAAGGAAAACGTCCATATTGTATTCAGATGAAACAAGTTTTTCTGTAGCAATGCAGTCTGTTACAAGGAAATTGTCAGATTTTTTATCATCACTGTTTGTTAATGTGTTGTATGTTGCTTTTGGTTCGTAGTTTTTGCCATCACTGTCATTACAGTTACATGAAGGTACTGTGCCATCAAGCACTTGTTGTAATGAATTAAAGTGTTCCTGTTCTTTCTGCTGTAATGTCTGGAACAGTTCCTTTAAAACAGGGTCTTTGGCTTCTTCTTTGTATTTGCCATATTTTTTAATGCATGTTTCTTCTTGTGTCTGTAAATCTTTAACCGCTGTTTTTTCTTTTTCTTTTAATACCATTATAATTCCTCACTTTAATTTTTTTAAGGAAAGAAGCTTTTTCCTTATATGGTAGTTTGCATCTTTTATGGAAAAATTATTCATTTATAATACCAGGATTTTAAAAAATCCTCGAATTTAACCGGCTGTGAATAGTAACAAAAATTTACAAAATAAATGTGCTTTTTTAACAAAACATATGTACAACCGGCATATAAAGTGGTAAAATATACATATCTAAATAAACTTAAAGGGAGGTATTATATGTACAAGAGCAAACGTTATGAGTATGACTATGACGATTACGAAGAGGGTGACAAAAGCGCAGAAACAATGGTTGCCGATATTATGGCAGATGAAGAGTTTCCATCATTAGAGGGGATAATTATAGGTTCATGGGGTGATGCCTGGGATGATACATGCCAGAGCATTATTGATGACATAGTTAAAAATAAGGACAAGTTTTCACATATTAAGAGTCTTTTTATTGGTGATATGGGGTTTGAAGACTGTGAGGTTTCATGGATTATCCAGGCTGATTATTCAAAGTTATGGCAGGCAATGCCACAGCTTGAATCATTGACAATAAAGGGAAGCACTGATTTGTCACTTGGCACTATTAAGCATGACAACCTTAAAAAACTGGAAATCATATGTGGCGGGCTGCCTTCAGATATTATTAAAAGCATTGAAGAAGCAGAGCTGCCTTCGCTTGAAACCCTTATATTGTATATTGGTGTAGAAGATTATGGATTTGATGGGGATAAAGATACGATAAAAGAACTGCTGGAAAAATCAAATTTCCCTGCACTTAAGTATCTTGGGCTTGAGGATAGTGAAATCCAGGATGACATTGCAGAGCTTGTATTTGACTGTAAGTATATCTCACAAATAGAAACACTTGACCTTGCTAATGGCACACTTACAAATAAGGGCGGACAGTTAATCGTGGACAAGCTTAAAGATTATCCAAATATTAAGAAGGTTGATTTACATTACCACTATATGACAGATGAGATAATGGACAAGCTGGATGAAATTGCAGATGACCTTGATATTGATATTGATGTTGATGAAGACAATGAAGCAGATGAGTATGATGGTGAATTATACTATTATCCTATGCTGACAGAATAATACTGCAAGTATACTGGAACAGATAATTATGTTAATTTTAATTGGTGATGGCAGTTCAAAGAGAACAGAATACTTTTTAAAGGCAGCAGATAAACTTGGCGTCCCTGTCCATGTCATTACATGGGAGGATGTCTTTGCAGGCTTTGATTATAGTGCTTTAGAGGGTGCGGTTGTAAAAATAGACCCACCCTCTTATAAAATTACAGACCTGGAAATAATGCATGAAAGCCTTTTAATTTACCAGGATATATTAAAACGCATGTCTTCCTGTGGATGCCGTTTTTTAAATACACCAGAAGCAATTTTAAGGGTGCTTGATAAAAGGGAAGCTAAAAAGGAACTTATAAAACATGGGATTCCTGTTACAAATATGCTTCTTGATAATGTAGATTCGGCGGACAGGTTACTGGATTTCATGAGGTGCAGTAAAGAATATTCTTTATTTATAAAGCCAGTAAATTATTCTGGTGCAGCAGGAGTCCTGGCGTTCCGCTTAAACCCTGTAAACGGGCGTATGAAGCTTTATACTTCGTGTATGCTTAAGGACGGGAAACTCTATAATACTAAGAAGTTATCTGCTATTGATAATAGTAAAGAAATTATAAGCATAATTGACAAACTGGCAGGCAAAGACAATTCTGGCAGTATGCCAGGGTTAATTGCAGAAAAATGGCATCCTAAAGATTCATTTAATGGCAAAAGTTATGATTTACGTGTTGTATTCCAGTTTGGAAATGTACGCCATATAGTAGTGCGCCAGGCGGACGGGCCTGTGACTAACCTGCATCTTAATAATAATGCAATGGATTTTAAGGATTTAAACCTTCCAGAAAATATTACAGACAGCATTGTGGAAACCTGCCAAAGGACGGCAGGGGCCTTTAAGGGTCTGGATGTTGCTGGCATTGATGTAATGCTTGACAGGGGAAGCAGAAAACCGCGCATTATTGAAATAAACGGGCAGGGGGATTTAATTTACCAGGATATATATTCAGCAAACAAAATATATACAGAACAAGTAAACATGCTTTCCAGGAAAGAAATGCTTCTTTAGAAAGCAACACTTTTTGGAGAGCATAAGACAAAAGGATATAGGAAGTGGGGGAAAACATATGGTACAGAAAGTAAATATGAATGAAATAGCAGGAAGCCATAATATTTTATTTGTCTGCATAGATTCGCTCCGTTTTGATGTAGCATATGAGGAGCAGGAAAATGGAGGCACACCTGTTTTAAACAGTTATGGCAGATGGAGGAAGTGCCATGCCCCAGGAAATTTTACATATCCGTCACACCAGGCAATGTTTGCAGGGTTTCTTCCAATAGACTGTGAAATAAACGAAATGAAGAAAAGAGAAACTTTGTTTTTTTCAGAGGATATTGGAATGGGAAGAAAAGCGCCAGAAGGAGCTTTTTTATTTTCACGCCCTACATGGGTTGAAGAGCTTGCAGACATGGGATATGGGACATACTGTATTGGCGGGTTAAGTTTTTTTGATAAAAGGACTTCCCTTGGCAATGTATTTCCGGCATTATTCCAACATAGCTACTGGAACCCGTCATTTGGGTGCAAGGTGCAGGACTCAGCAAAAAACCAGGTGGATTTTGTATTAAAAAATATTTTAGGGAAAAGCAGCACAGCGGATAAAATAATGGTTTATATAAATATTTCTGCAATACATTATCCTAATTATTTTTATGCAGATTGTGGGAAAAAAGACAGCAAAGAGGCACACAGGATGGCACTCCGTTATGTTGACAGCCAGCTTGGGAGGCTTTTTAGCGGATTTGCACAGCTTGGTGATACTTTTGTTATATGTTGTTCTGACCATGGGACATGCTATGGAGAAGATGGAATCTGGTACCATGGAATAAACCATCCTGTTGTAAATACTGTACCATATAAACATTTTATTATCAGGCAGGGCACAGATAAAAAGGATATAAATATTATGCCAGAAAGCCAGTATATAAAAAATAATAATACAGAGGATAAATATATGGAAAAACAAGAAAATATAAAAGAACCATATGTGCAGTATATGTACAGCTACCCACATAAAACAGCTTATAGAAGCCTTGAAGGCATTAACCTGGCGGACTGGCTGCATTACCTGGAGGGAAGGGAGAACAGCCTTTATTTCCATATACCATTCTGCCAGTATAAATGTGGTTACTGTAACCTGTTTTCTGTAGCAGGGGCAGAGAATAAATTGTCTTTTATAGAAGATTATGTCTATACAATGGAAAGACATTCAGAGCAGCTTGCAGATGCAATGCCGGAGGGGGTTTCATTTAGCAGTATGGATATTGGCGGAGGTACACCGCTGCTGCTTCCAGGGCATATATTAGAACATGTATTTTTAATTGCAGAAAAATATTTTGGCATAAAATACGGAATAATACCTGTAAATATTGAAACCTCGCCAAACCAGACTGATAAGGGCAAGCTCCTTCTGCTTAAGAAAAATGGTGTAACAAGAATAAGCATAGGTGTGCAAAGTTTTAACAGCCTTGAGCTTAAAACACTGCACCGTTTCCATTCGCCAGAACGTGCTTTAGAATCACTGGAACTTATAAAGGAAACTGGCTTTCCATGCCTGAATATAGATATAATCTATGGTATTCCAGGGCAGACAAAAGAAACGTTGTTAAAATCATTAGAAAAAGCTGTTTCATTTAAACCAGAAGAAATGTTTGTATACCCTCTGTATGTTAAAAATGGCACATACCTTTACCAAAGAGGTATAAAACCTTCTGCCATTATAATGGAGCTGTATAAATGCGCAAGGGATTTTCTGGTTTCAAACGGGTATACACAGCAGTCAATGAGACGTTTTGTGCTTACAGGGAATATTACAGAAGATAATAATATTACACTATGCGGTTTTGGCAATACGCTTTCAGCTGGATGCGGGGGAAGAAGCTATATAGGAAATTTGCATTTTTGCAGTCCTTATACAACTGGAAATACAGGATGCAGGCAGCAGTTAAATAACTATATAAAGCAAAAAGATTTCCTTAAAATAGAGCATGGTTTTATACTGCCAGAGGATGAGCAGAAAAGGCGTTATGCTGTAAAACATATTTTATTTGGCAAGGGGATTTTGATAGAAGACTATAAGAAGCATTTTAAAAACAGCCCGGAAGAAGATTTTCCTTTTATTAAAGAATGGCAGGAAAAAGGATATGCATGTACTGGCGGCGGTTTTGTTTCACTTACAGAAGAAGGGATTGCATTATCTGATTACCTGGGACCGGAGTTTATTTCAAGAGAAGTAAAAGACAGAATGGAGAATTGGAGGTCTTTTTAAATGGTACAGGATATACGCCAGTGGTATTACCGTGGAAGCCTGGATTCATGTAATTATTCATGCAGTTACTGCCCGTTTTCCAAGAAGCCCAAGTGTACCAGAGAGGAACTCTTAAAAGATGAAAAAAGCCTTGTAAAATTTGTGGACACTGTTATTAAGAAGACAGAGGAAACAAAAAAGAAATGTGCAGTACAGATTGTGCCATATGGTGAAGCACTTGTGCATAAATATTACTGGAGGGAACTTGCACGCCTTACATGCAGCCCGTATATTGAAGCAGCAGGTGCACAAACAAACCTTTCTTTTGATATAGATTGTATGGCAGGGGAGTTTCTGGCTAATAAAGGGGAACTTGCCAAGCTAAGGCTGTGGTGTACATTCCATCCGCAGATGGTTACAATGGACAGGTTTTTACAACAGTGCAGCCGTCTTTCCAGGCATGGCATTTTATACTGTGCCGGGACAGTAGGCGTCCCAGGGCAGGCTGGGGATATACGCCGTCTCCGTGAAAGGCTGCCAGAAGATGTCTATTTATGGATTAATAAAATGGATGGTTTAAAGCGGAGGTATACAGAAGAGGAAACCAGGATGTTTTCAGGTATAGATGAGTATTTTGAAACAGGGCTTAAACATTATAAAGCAGATACCAGTAAATGTGCAGACAGCCTCTTTATGGAGGCAGACGGTTCTGTGCGCCGCTGTAATACATGTATTCCAGGCAAAGATGGCACAGTATGTACAAAGAAAGAGTGCAGCTGCTACTTATCTTATTGTAACCAGCAAGTTCCAGAACTGGTTTTTTTTAACCCATATCCAGCTTTCCGTATACCACATTACCCAAAGGCAGTTTTTTTTGATGTAGATGGTACGCTTCTCGGCAGCAAGGACAAGATAATTACAGAAAATACAAGGAAATGGCTTTACAGGCTGGCAGCACATAGCAGGATATTTCTTGCAACTTCGCTTCCATACAGGGATGCATTAAGAAAAACAGCACCAGCAGCAGATATAATATCAGGTGGTGTTTTTGCACATGGAGGCATTTGTGTAACCAATAAAGGAAATGGTACTTTACATAAGAAAATATATCCTTTAAAATATAAAGGGACAGATGCATTAAAAGAAAATGCAGGCAGATATGGCTATTCTGTACATATTTACAGTGACAGGCTTACTGGAAGCAGCAGGAAAGAAACCTATAAAATTACACTTTTGCCACGTATTAATGGTAAAGTCCATGATACAAGACAGGATAAGGAAGCAGCATCTGCTGCAGCAGCACTTGGGCTTATGGATAAGGATGCAGGAGTAAATGTAATTATAGAAGATGGCTGTATACAGTTAATTAGCACTATGGCAGGAAAAAAAGAAGGGATATTGCATATATGTAGCAATATGGGGTATAAACCAGAAGAAATAGCAGTATTTGGCAATTCTGCAAGTGATGTCCCTATGTTAAAGGAGTTTGGTTTTTCCGTAGCAGTAAATGCATGCAGGGAGGCAAGGCAGGCTGCAGATTATTGTATAAGGAGTGGATTGTTAGATGCTTAGAAAAAAGAAAAAAAAAGATGATGAGAAAGATTATATGTATTTGCAGGCACTGAAAAATAAAAAGATACCTTTGCTTGTACTTGACCCGCAGTGGCATGAACTTTTTCCTGAGCACCGTAAAACAAGTGAAATTAAAAGCTGCGAGAAAAGGTTAAATGAGCTTATAAGAAGACAGGGGCAGGCTGCCAATGATATTAAGGAATATGACAAGGCAAAGAAAGCTATAATGGATAATATTGTATCTAATATGACTGACGGGAGTGAGCCTGACAGTTTCCTTAAAGTGCGTAAACAGGAAAAGAACCAGAAACTTATGGCAAACCTTAATGACAAGATTAGCGAGGCTGAGGAAATACAGAAGGAAATACCTGCCCAGATACAGCTTGCTAACAGGGAACTTCTTGTTGAGGCAATGAAAGTATGTTATAGCGAGCTTACCTCCAATACGGAACAGATTGAGGAACTTGAGGCATGGATATCTGAAGCCAGGAATACACTTAAAGACAAAATACTTGAAAAGCAGGATATGGAAATGCGCAATACACAGATGTATAAATATATGCATAACCTGTTAGGTGCACAGGTAGTAGAACTTTTTGACAGAAACCACCATGTATGGAAAGGCAATATTGAAGAAAATAAAACCGGGGGAGTATAATTAATGGTTGCTGGTATTGGTGTTGATATAATTGAGAAAGAAAGAGTGCTTAAAGCAATAGAGAAGAAATCATTTTTAAAGAAATGTTTTACAGACAGGGAATGCCAGATTATAGAAGAAAAAAAAAGCAGGGCAGCAAGCAATTTTGCAGGAAAAGAGGCAATAGCCAAGGCACTGGGTACTGGCTTTGCAGGTTTCCTGCCAGCAGATATTGAAATATTAAGGAAGCCAGATGGTGTACCATATGTACTTTTGCATAACGGTGCACAGGATAAGGCAGAAAGCCTTGGAATAAATTATATACATATTTCTTTAAGTGATACAAAAGATACTGCCATAGCTTATGTTGTGCTGGAACACTAAGCATACAGAAATTGGAAGGTGGTGTAAATTTGGATTATATTTTAAATGCAGCAGAGGCTGCAGAAATTGACAGGATATCAATATATGAAATGGGCATACCATCTGCTGTACTTATGGAAAAGGCAGCAATGGCTGTTGCGCACTATATACAGGAAATATGCAGCACCAGCTATAGTAACATGCAGCCAGGGCGTATTAAAGCACTTGCTGTCTGTGGCATGGGCAATAATGGCGGTGATGGGATTGCATGTGCCAGGATACTTAAAGAAGCTGGTTTTAATGCAAGTATATTTTTAGCAGGGGATAAAAATAAAGCAACAGAGGAAACAAAGAGGCAGCTTTTTATAGCTGGAAACCTTGATGTGCCGTTTATCACGAAGCCAGAAGATAATGAATATAATATTATTATAGATGCATTGTTTGGAACAGGGTTGTCAAGGAATATTGAAGGGGAATATGCAAAATTGGTGGACTGGATTAACCGCCAGCCTTCAGAGGTAATAGCTGTTGATATTCCTTCAGGAATCAATGCAGATAACGGCCAGATATATGGATGTGCTGTCAAGGCAAGCCATACAGTAACATTTGGAAGTAATAAGCAGGGCATAGTTTTATTTCCAGGTGCGGCGTACAGTGGAAATACAGTTGTTGCAGATATAGGTTTTCCAGGAAAGGCAGTAAATAAAACAGCGCCAAAGGTTTATACATATAAAAAAGAGGATTTGGCACATCTTATGCCAGTACGGAAAATACGCTCTAATAAGGGCAGCTTTGGCAAAGTCTTTGTAATTGCTGGCTCTGCTGGGATGAGTGGTGCATGTATACTTGCAGCAAAAGCAGCTGCCAGGACTGGGTGCGGCATTGTAAAGATTGCAACAGCGCCACAGAATACAGATATAATAAAAACCTGCCTGCCAGAAGCAATAACAGGCACATATGCAGATGGCATAGCAGAAGGCATAAAATGGGCAGATGTAATTGCCATAGGGCCAGGGATTGGGACAGACAGCAATGCAAAGAAACTGGTGGAAGAAGTATTAAAAATCCAGGATAAGCCAGTAGTAATGGATGCAGATGCATTAAATATACTTCCAGAGCTTGTGCCAGAAGGAACAGGCATAGACCAGTATAACCTGGCAGGCAATTTTGTAATCACCCCGCATATAAAAGAAATGTCAAGGCTTTCAGGTGCAGCATCCAGTGAAATCCAGGAAAATATTATAGACTATGCTTCATGCCATAAAAGCGGCTGTACAGTTGTATTAAAAGATGCTAGGACAGTTGTATCAGATGGCAGCAGGATTTATATAAATACAACAGGAAATAATGCACTTTCCACAGCAGGTTCAGGTGATGTGCTATGTGGCATTATAACAGGCCTGCTTGCACAAGGGATGAAGCCGCTTGAAGCAGCAAGCCTTGCTGTGCTGGTGCATGGCATTACAGCAGATGTATATGCTGGGAAGAAAAACAGATATTCCATGCTTGCATCTGATATTATAGAGGAACTTCAGTTTGTACTGCCATATTAGGCAGATTTAAAAGGGATAATAAAATGGAAACAGGTAGCAATATAAAACAGTATTACAGGGTACAAGCAGAGATTAATCTTGATGCAATTTACCAGAATGTTGTTAATGCAAAGAAGCTTTTGAAGCCTGGCACAAAGATAATGGCTGTGGTTAAGGCTGACGGTTATGGGCATGGTGCTGTAGAAACAGCAGGTGCGCTTGATGGCATAATTGATGCATATGGTGTTGCAATACTTGAAGAGGGCATTGAATTAAGACAGGCAGGATTTACAAAGCCAGTATTAATACTTGGGTTTACGCCAGAGCCGCAGTATGCAGCAATGATAGAATATAATATAACAGCGGCAGTATTCCAGTATGATATGGCACAGAAAATGTCCAGGGCAGCATTAAAGGCTGGCAAAAAGGCACATATACATATTGCCCTTGATACAGGGATGGGGCGTATCGGTTTTAAACAGGATGATGAAAGCCTTGAAGCCATTAAACAGATTGCAAAGCTCCCAGGAATTTCAATAGACGGCTGTTTTACGCATTTTGCAAGGATGGATGAGAAAGATAAAACAAAAGCAGAATTACAGCTTAACCGTTACAAGTCATTTGTAAAACGTATTGAAGATGCAGGGATAAAACTGCCAGTAAAGCATGTTTCAAACAGTGCAGGAATTATAGAGATGCAGGAAGCTAATCTGGACATGGTGCGTGATGGCATATCTGTATATGGCATGTACCCGTCAGATGAAGTACATAAAGAACGTTTAAAGCTTGTGCCAGCAATGGAAATCAAGGCATATGTTTCTTTTGTAAAAACGCTGGAGGCAGGTTCTGAAATAGGATATGGCGGGACATTTACAACAACAAGGGAAACAAAGGTTGCAACAATACCAGCTGGCTATGCAGACGGATATCCAAGGGCATTGTCAGGCAAAGGACATGTCCTTATACATGGAAAACGTGCGCCAATACTTGGCAGGGTATGCATGGACCAGTTTATGGCAGATGTTACAGATATAGATGGTGTAAAAGAAGGGGATGTTGCCACATTAGCAGGACATGATGGTGAAGCATATATCTCCATAGAAGAAATATCAGAAATGGCATATTCATTTAATTATGAATTTGTATGTGACATCGGAAAAAGAGTTCCAAGGGTTTATTACAAGAATAGAAAGGTAATTGGAACAAAAGACTGTTACCCACATTATTAAAACAGGATAAAAATATAAACGTTTACGAATACTTATCTTAAAATATGGAAAAGATAGGAAGGAGAAGATTAAAAATACATATTATAGACCGGTAAAAGCCGGTTTGCTTCTCGAAAATATTGAATTGGAGCGTGAACGTTTTGAATATTAGACGTGGAGATATATTTTTTGCTGATTTACGGCCAGTAGTGGGTTCTGAGCAGGGGGGCATACGTCCTGTACTGGTTATACAGAATGATATGGGCAACAGGCACAGCCCTACAGTAATATGTGCTGCGATTACATCTAAAATGAATAAGGCAAAACTTCCGACACATGTTGCACTGGAAGTTAAGAAATATGATATTATTAAGGATTCGGTTATTCTTCTTGAACAGATAAGGACTATTGATAAATCACGGCTGCGTGAAAAAGTATGCCACCTGGATGATGAAATACTGTGCAGGATAGACAAGGCATTATGTGTAAGCCTTGCGCTTGAGGACAGCTGCAGGAGCACAGAGATATTACACAAAGGGGCAGCTACAAAGGAAACAGCAGGGAAAGAGATTGCCAGGCAATTATAAAAACGATGAAAATAACAATATTAGCAACAGGTAAAATAAAAGAAAAGTATTTTGAAGGGGCACTACAGGAATATAAAAAGCGGCTCGGACGGTACTGTAAGTTTGAAATAACAGAAGTAGCTGATGAGAAAACACCTGATAATGCCAGTATTACAGAAGAGAATATTATACGTGCAAAAGAGGGGGAGCGGCTTAAAAAATACATAAAAAGTGGTGCTTATGTAATTGCCCTGGCAATTAATGGGAGACAGTTATCCTCAGAAGAATTTGCAGATAAAATTAATAAACTTGGAATAAATGGGACAAGCCATATTATTTTTATAATAGGGGGTTCGATAGGGCTGGATGGCAGCATACTGGAAATGGCTGATGAAAGCCTGAGTTTTTCAAAAATGACATTCCCACACCAGCTTATGCGTGTGGTATTGTCAGAACAGATATACAGGGCATATAAAATAATCAATAAAGAGCCATACCATAAGTAAAGAACCATGTTTTCCAGATTTTAAATATATGGAAAAATATATAAAGCAGTTATATTATAGTGACAGAATACTATAATTATTTAATATAAGGTGGTGACAGAAATGGACATTCTTGAATATTTAAAAAAGCGCCAGAGTGAACTTGAATATAAGAGCCATCCAATGTCAGATAAGGATGAGGGGTTTAAATATTTATACTGCTATGGGCTTGGTGTTATGGCAGTTGGCAATTTAAAGGCAGTTACAGAACTCCAGCCTTCTTTTGAGGCGGTTCTTGATAGTATTTACATACAACAGAAAAACAGAAACCAGATTATTATTGATATTAATAATTATTTTGATTTCAGGATTGCAGAGTTTTTTAAAAGGATTAACAGCAAGGAAGTGCAGTATTGTTTTATGGCTGATATTTATAAGCTGTACAGGCTTGCTTTATGGTCGCAGGATTATTGCCAGGGCATACTGGGCAATTATTTAAAAGTTTTCAGGTTTTCAGATGCAGAGTGCCGCTTTTTTGAGAATTTTAATAAGGCAGCACAAGAGAAAAATACCAGTGCAGCAATTACATATTACAGGGAATTCCAGAGTGAAGGTTATGATATAAGTTACCAGACTCTTGTATACTTTTTTCCAGAGTTTGAAATGGAAGAGCATTATAATGATATAAATATAAAGGCAGGAAAGACGGTGGTTTTTGATAAGCCTGTTGTAATTGAAGGTGATATTACAGTAGAGCGTGGAGGCTCCTTGCTTATTAATGGGGCTTTTGTAAATATGAAAGGTTCTGTCAGCACGGTTGGTGGAAGGATACGTTTAAATGGTGCAAGGATAAAGGTGGAAGAGTGTGGAAGCAGTTTCTGGATGGATTTTAAGGAAACAGCAGTAGTAAATATAGAAAATTCATTTATAGACTGTGGCAAGGCATGCGGTTTCCTGCACCAGCAGTCAGGGAGGCTTATTATTAGCGGGAGTGAGATTAAAAGGACAGCAGAGGAAAGGGCAGTAAGTTTTAAAGGGCTTTCTTCACTTATAGAAAATACAAGCTTTTTAAATAATGTTTCAGGTGCAGTGGGAATATACGGCTCTGCTAAAATGGTTATGAACCAGTGTAGTTTTAGTGATGGCATGGCAGGCTATGGTGGGGCAGTTTATTCTGAATCAATTGGAAATGTCAAGATTGAAAAATGTATTTTTAACAGGTGCAAGGCAGATTACCTTGGTGCAGCAGTTTACTTTAAATACCAGAAGTTCGGGCAATATGTACAGGGATGTGAATGTAATGCCTGTGAGCCGCAGGATTCGGGTATATTTAATGTATATGAAGATGATATAGAGCTTAAGGTGCGTTAAGGAGGGGTGGCAATGATTTTAGATACACTTACAAAGTTTAATATGAGACGTAAACTCTGGATGACCCCGGAACATCCTTTAAGTACAATGCCAAAGGATTTTAAGGTTATGTACAGTGCTGCCCTTATCCTGCAGGCGCAGGTTGCCAAGAAAACAGGCATGCTTAATAATTATGAACTGGAACGCCTTGTCAAGGCGGGCTTTAAACTGGGCTCAACTGATTTTGCCTGGGCACTCCGTATATCAGGTGATAATGCAGCAGTTGTGGATTACCTGCTTGACAATTTAAAGACAGACAGAGAACGTGCTTTCTTTATAATGGATTTAGTAAATGTTTCAATAAATGACGGGGATGTAGAAGAGGACAGCAGGAAGTCAATAGAGCTTTTTGCTAAAATGTTTGGAGTACCATCAGAAAGAGCCAGTTTACTGCAAAGGTTTATTGAATATGCATATATTGAGGACATAAGGGAGTGCCAGCGGTTTGCAGCATTAATAGAAGAAAGGGTTCATGGCATAGGGATTACTGATTTAAAATACTATATAATGCAGATTACTGAAACTACTGATTTTACACAGAAGATACTTGATGAAAAAAAGAAATTCAGGCTTATTGACAGGTGCAATATTTATGAAGATATTGTTTTAAGCACGGGGATGACACTTGTAATAGATAATGCTGTTGTAAGGATATTTGGCAATATACTGCTGGATGGCGGGCATCTTGTTATTAATAATTCTAAAATAGTACGTAAATCGGACAGCCACAGGGCATGTATAAACCTGCAGGCAAGGGGCAGCAGGGCAGAACTTTCTTCTGTTGAGGCTGACTGCCGTAATTATGGCATGTTTATAAGGGCAGAGGAAGGTACTGTTATTATAGAAAATTCGAATATTTACCATACTTCAAGAGGGGCAGCAGTACGTTTCTGGGGAAAAGAACTTGCGGTAA
>CAJTXH010000014.1 GCA_910580005.1 uncultured Lachnospiraceae bacterium
CTTATAGCTTTCCACACCTGGCTGATTAAAGGGATTAACGCCTAAGACATATCCGCTCACACCACAGGCAAATTCAAAGAAATAGAACAATTCTCCCAGATAAAACTCATTCTGCTCCGGGATCGTTACCATGAGATTCGGTACATTTCCATCCGTATGTGCCAGAATTGTTCCATTCATTGCACTTTTATTGACAAAGTCCATATCCTTTCCTGCAAGATAATTCAATCCATCTAAATCTACCGGTTCCTCCTTGAGTTCCACTGTGCTGCGGGATTTTTCCACATTCATCACCGTCTCAAACATGATACGCGCACCGTCCTGGATAAACTGTCCCATAGAATGAAGATCTGTCGTCAAATCTACTGATGCCGGAAAGATACCCTTCTGGTCTTTTCCTTCACTTTCACCATAAAGCTGTTTCCACCACTCTGCTATATAGTGGAATACTGGCTCATAGTTACAAAGGATTTCCACGCTCTTGCCCTTACGGAGAAGAATATTTCTTATTGCTGCATACTTAAGTGCTTCATTTTCTGAAAATCCTTTATTTAAGCAGACTTCCCTCATTGAAGCAGCACCTTCCATAAGCTTTGAAATATCTGCCCCGCTTACAGCTATTGGAAGCAGGCCTACTGCTGTAAGTACAGAGAAACGTCCCCCTACATCATCAGGCACTACAAATGTTTCATATCCTTCTTCTGTAGCAAGGCTCTTTAAAGCTCCTCTTTCCTTGTCAGTTGTAGCATAAATCCTCTTTGCTGCACCCTCTTTGCCATATTTCTTTTCAAGCATCTTCTTGAAAATACGGAAAGCTACTGCTGGCTCTGTTGTTGTACCAGATTTACTTATAACATTTACAGAGAAGTCCCTGTCACCGATTACATCAATAAGCTGTGAAAGGTATGTCCCGCTCAAGTTGTTGCCACAATAATAAATCTCAGGAGTCTTACGGATTTCACTGCTTACACTGTTATAGAAACTGTGCCTTAAAAATTCAATTGCAGCCCTTGCCCCGAGGTAAGAGCCTCCAATACCAATTACAAGAAGGACCTCTGAATCAGACTGGATTTTTTCAGCAGCTTTTTTAATACGTCCAAACTCTTCTACATCATATGCAACAGGAAGGTCAATCCATCCCAGGAAATCATTACCTGCCCCATTTCTGCTTAAAAGAACTTCTTTTGCATCGCTTACAATTTTCTCCATAGACTTAATCTCATCATCTGAGATTACATTACATGCCAATGAATAGTCAAACTTCACCTGGTTTGCCATAATTCCTCCATTCCGTTGTATCAATAACAACATTTAATTAAATATTTTAGCAGTACGGACTGCTAATCCTAAAATATCTTATATCTTATTTTATACACTTCTCACACTTAAATCAAGAAAGATTTTCCATATTCCTAAAATTTTTTTTAAGCTGCAAAACCTGGTCTTGTTTAATATTATATTGCAGAAATTTCCAGATTGCCAAATTTAGTAAACTGTGACAGCCATGCAAGTTTTACTGAACCTGTAGGCCCGCTTCTCTGTTTGGCTATAATTACTTCTGCTACGCCCTTTTCCTCTGTATCAGGATTATAATACTCATCCCTGTATAAAAACATTACCATATCTGCATCCTGTTCAATAGCACCAGATTCACGCAAGTCTGACAATAATGGTTTTTTATCAGGTCTTTGTTCAACTGCACGTGAAAGCTGTGACAATGCTATAACTGGCACATCCAGCTCCCTTGCCATCACTTTAAGTGCACGTGATATATCTGATATCTCCTGCTGCCTGTTCTCACCTTTTCTTTTGCCTGCACCTGACATAAGCTGCAGGTAATCTATTATTACAAGGTCAAGCCCTTTTTCGATTTTAAGCCTGCGGCATTTTGAACGCAGTTCCTGGGCAGTTATCCCGGAAGTATCATCTATTACAAGATTTGAATTGCCAATTTTACGAACACTTCCCACCAGCTTGTCCCAGTCCTCATCTTCTAAATCACCAGTCCTTATTTTCTGTGAATCAACATGTGAGTTCATGGAAAGCATACGCTTAACAAGCTGCTCCTTGCTCATTTCAAGACTGAATACTGCTATAGTGCTTTTGCTGTGTAGTGCCATATATTCTGCAATATTAAGCACAAATGCAGTTTTGCCCATAGCGGGTCTTGCTGCAATAAGTATAAGGTCGGATTTCTGCAATCCTGCTGTTTTATAATCAAGGTCACGGAAGCCTGTTTCAAGACCTGTAATATGCCCCTTCTGCTTTGCTGCTTTTTCAATGCTGTCAAGTGTCCTGAGCACTATGTCACGTATAGGTTCAAACTGGCTTCCGCCACGTTTCTGCAGCACATCAAATATATTTTTCTCCGCCTCATCAAGTATATCACCAGCTGGCTGCCTGTCCATATAACAATTATTACTTATATGCTCAGTTACTTGTATAAGCCTCCTTAACATAGCCTTATCATGTACTATTGCAGCATAGTGCCTTATATTGGCAGATGTTGGCACACTTCCTATAAGACCCCCTATAAACTCTACACTTGACAGTTCTGGTGGCACTTCCTTTTCCCTCAGTTTATCCTGGAGGGTAACAAGGTCTGTTCCAATCCCTGACTTATACATTTCTGCAAGCGCATCAAATATTATACCATATTGCCCCTGGTAAAAGTCTTCTGCTGACAGCATTTCCAGGGCAGCAAGCATGGCATCAGAATCCATAATCATAGAGCCAATTACTGCACGTTCTGCTTCTACATTATGTGGTGGTATTCTTTTTATTGCTTCCTCCTGCATTGTAATCCTCCATCTGGTAAAAGGCATTTTATGTTACAATAACATTATAACAAAATTTATGCTTCCTGGACTACTACCTTAAGTCCGCCTGTAACCTTTGGATGGAGTTTAATAGCGAGGTTATATGTCCCTGGGCTTTTTACTGGTACATCAAGTGTCATTTTCTTTTTATCAATTTCATAGCCAAGCTGTTCCTTTATAGCAGCAGCAATCTCTTTTGTTGAAACAGAACCAAAGCTCCTGCCTCCTGAACCTGTTTTAATTGAAACTTTTACAGACTTATCCTTTAATTCATCTGCAAATGCCTTTGCCTCATCGAACTTTTCCTGTGCAACTTTCTCTTCATGCTGTTTCTGCAGCTTTAATTCATTAAGGTTCTTTGCTGTTGCTTCCCTGCCAAGATTTTTCTTGAAAATATAGTTTCTTGCATAACCATCACTTACTTTTACAATTTCACCCTTTTTTCCAAGTGATTTTACATCTTCCAATAAAATTACTTCCATTTTATATTTCTCCTTCCTCAATCATATTATCAACCTGTTTCCTGATAATTCCTTTTGCCTCTTCCATGCTTGTATCTTTAAGCTGTGCGCCTGCCATATTAATATGCCCACCGCCCCCAATCCTTTCCATCATAAGCTGTACATTTACCTCATCTATGGAACGTGCACTTATATAAATCTTACCTTTATATTTAGTAAGCACAAAAGACGCTTTTACACCATTTATATCAAGAAGCGAGTTAGCAATTTTAGAAGCCACTACAGTTGGTGATTCCACACCTTCTGACTGGCTCTCAGCTATTGCATACACATTTTTGTATAGCTCTGTATCTTGTATTGCAGCAGCACGTACCTTATACTCTTTTAAGTCTTCACGGAAAACTTTCCTTACCCTGACAGAATCTGCCCCACTTCTTCTAAGATAAGCCATTGCCTCAAATGTCCTTACCCCTGTCCTGTTTGAAAAATAATTTGTATCAATCATAATGCCAGCATACATAGCTTCTGCTTCAGCAGGTCTTAGCTTAAGCCCGTTTCCTATATACTGTAAAATTTCTGCGACCATTTCACACGCAGAAGATGCATAAGGCTCAATATAGAAAAGTACTGCCTTATCAACTGCATCACCTGCCTGGCGGTGGTGGTCTATTACAACAACTGTCTGTGCCATTTCGATAAGTGCAGGGCACTCTGTGTAACTTCCCCTGTTAACATCAACAATAACAAGCACTGTGCTTTCATCAACCAAATCCATTGCCATTTCACCGCTTATTATCATGTCATCTTCATATTCTTTTGTATAAAACCTTTCTTTAATTGCATGTACTGATGAATCAGTATCGCCAAGTACAATATGTGCTTTCCTGTTCAGTGTACGTGCAATGCGGTAAATCCCTACAGATGCACCAAAAGCATCAACATCACTTATGGAATGCCCCATTACAACAACCCGTTCTTTGCCTTCAATAAGTTCCTTTAATGCATGGGCTTTAACACGTGCCTTAACACGTGTATTTCTTTCAACTTGTACGCTTTTGCCACCAAAAAACAGTTCCTGGTCACCGCTTTTAATAACTGCCTGGTCACCACCACGCCCAAGTGCAAGGTCAATAGCAGCCCTTGCCAAATCATAACGTGCTGCAAAAGTTTCTTTGCCAATACCAATGCCTATACTTATAGTTGCTATCTGGCCATTACCTATACTTATATTCCTTACTTCTTCCAGTATGGAAAACCTGCCTGATTTCAGTTCAGAAAGGTAGCATTGTTTAAATACAAAGAAAATTTTATCCTTTTCAATCTTTTTAGAAATAGCATCTATGCCTTGCATATATTTATTTATTTTTCTGTCAATAAGGGCTGTCATAAGCGACTGGCGTACTTCATCTATACTGTCAATAAGTTCATCGTAATTATCAATATACAAAAGCCCTGCTACAAGGTTTTCCTCTTCCCTTTTCTGCTCCAGCTCCATCATATCGGTTTCATCATGTAGGAACAGTGAAATAATTGTATTATAATCAATTAGCTGGTTTATATCACTCTGTACTTCCAGTCCATTTATCTCATCAGAAACCACAAGGCGCATATCTGCCCTGTAATACCTGTCTTTAAATTTAACATGCACAACTTTCAGGTCATAATCATGTGGCAGCTTTTCTATTGTTATTTCTGGAAAAATATTGCTGATATTCCTCCTTGCTGCCTTTTTATTAACAATTACTTTAATAAATTCCTCGTTTCCCCATAAAAGATGTCCATCCTCATTTAAAATAGCATATGGGACTGCAAGGTTTTCAACTATTTCCATCTGGAGCTGCCCATAATTAGCAGCAAATTCAATAAGTTCCCTTTGTAAACGCCTTTTACCTGCCATTATAATTACTAAACATACAATTATGTATACAACAAGGTAAAAAAGCCCTATTAAACCTGCTTTAATATTATATAAAAATAACTGCACATCCATTACAGCAAACAGAACACTAAGCAATACAGGCCATCTTAAAAGTAATTTTAAAACACCCTTAAGCTTAATTTTATGGTTCATAAATCCCCTCATTCTTTCTTTGTGCAGTGCTAATGTAAGAAATATGCACCACACCAACAATACGCTAACTATAAAATTATATCATTATTATATTTCATAGTCAAACTTATGGTTCATCTTTCCCACCGTCCTGATGCACCACAAGGCAGCACAAGCCCATTAGAGGAAACTGGCACGCCTATTTCCTGCGCTTCTGCCTTCCCCCCATACTTTTTAACTATTTCAAGGTTTAACATATAAGACAGGACTGCCGGCTGTAAACCTGTTGTATAAGAATTAATTAGCACAAATAATGGTTTTTCTGGCAGCAACTGGACACATAGCTTTAGAAACATATGTATTTTTTCTTCAATCTTCCAGATTTCGCCTTTTGGCCCACGCCCATAAGAAGGAGGGTCCATGATAATTGCATCATATTTTCTGCCACGCCTGGTTTCACGCTCCACAAATTTTACACAGTCATCAACAATCCACCGTACAGGGGCATCCACAAAACCAGAAGCTGCCATATTTTCCCTTGCCCATGACACCATGCCCTTTGAAGCATCAACATGGGTAACACTTGCACCTGCTTCCACTGCTGCAAGTGTTGCTCCGCCTGTATATGCAAATAAATTAAGCACATTAATTTTCCTGCCTGCGTTCCTGATTTTCTCCCCTGCCCAGTCCCAGTTAACTGCCTGCTCTGGAAAAATCCCTGTATGCTTGAATTTAAATGGCTGCAAATTAAACCGCAGTTTTTTGTACCCTATCTGCCATACATCAGGCAGGTTAAAAAACTTCCAGCTTCCGCCTCCTTTGCTGCTTCGGTAATAATGCCCATTATGCTTTCTCCATCCTGCTGCCTTCTTCTCTGTATTCCAGATAACCTGTGGGTCTGGGCGCACAAGGATATAATCCCCCCATCTCTCCAGTTTCTCTCCACAGGATGTATCTATAATTTCATAATCTTTCCATCCATCAGCAATCCACATTTTATCCTCCATCTTTTAAACAATATATGCATTGTAAAATACTTTGCCTGTTTTACTGTGTTTCTGGTTATATATTCAAGTGTACTTTATCAAATGGAATTAGTCAATAAATAATAAACTGTGAACAAGCCTTTATAAACGTCACTATTCACAGCAGGTTAAATACAGAGTGCCAGACAGCCCAGACAGTACAAAGCGGCCTGGCACACCTTTTATACTACAAGGTTTTATGATATCTTGTATATTATCCCTGGAAACTGTTTGTAGCAAGCCTGTCAACAAGCTGGCTCATTTGTTCTTTATAATTTTCCAGTTTTTTCTCTGTTGCAAGTTTCCTCTCATAATCCTTTGCAGTCATTTTTATATCACTGCTATTAATGCTTCCATGTGTGCTGTAAGCCTCTTTTTTATCAATGGCATTAACATTTCTGTCTTCATTTTTATTATTAGTAGTATTCATTAATATTCCTCTCCTTTATTGGATTTTAATAATGCAATATTTATAATTGCTATAAAAATATTATTTACTTATAGCATTTTTTAATGTATCACGGATTATGCAATTAATTGGTAATATAAGAATTTATAAATTTAGCGTAATAACATATATTGTAAATTTTCTATGTGAATATTGCCCTCTTTTTTGCAGACAATACTACAGAACTATATTATTCCAGTGGTTTGTGTTTTATAAAAATGGAGGAATTTTATGCATACCCGTTCACTTTTAAAAACTCTTGCTATTATTTCTGTAATAACGGCTGTTGTCTGCCTTTCACTTAAATATTTACTGCCACTTATTTTCCCATTTGTAACAGCATATATTTTTATGCGGATGCTGCTTCCTGCCATCAGGTTTTTAAATAAAAAATGCGGCCTTCCTTCCTGGTTTTCATATAGCAGTGTACTGTCTGCCTTTTTCCTGTCTGCTTCTGGTGCTTTTATACTGCTGGTCTGGGTATTATGCAGGCAGATACAGCTTTTAATTAATAATTTCCCTGTATATTACCAGCTTTATAGCAGCCTGTTTTATAATTCCCTTAATAAATGCTGTAATTGTATTGACTACTATTTTAGTATGCAAAATGGTACTGCATTAAATTTTGCCAATGAAAAACTTGCAGACCTGCAGACCTGTTATATTGATAAACTGTTTAATAATGCAGGGCAGATTTTTTCGGGATGTGTCAATGTTTTTGCCCGTGTTATGGCACTTATAATAATAATTGTAATAGGAATGATAGTTTTATGCAGAGATATTGATAAAATCCACAATGTATATGCCAGAAGCCGTTTTTATCCACAAATACATAAGATAATGCACACCCTTAAAGAAACAGGGCTTGGCTATCTTAAATCCCAGGGTATCATAATATGTGCAAACTGGTTTGTATGCAGTATTGCTTTTATGTTAATACAGAACCCATATTTTATACTTATAGGGCTTGCAATATCCCTAGTTGATGCACTCCCAATACTTGGAAGCGGCATGGTATTATGCCCTGTTGGCATATATTATATTTTCCACAATAATTTTGCCTATGCAGCAATTCTATTTGCAGCATATATTATAACTGTATTTGTGCGTGAAATACTTGAAGCAAAACTGCTTGGCGGAAATATGGATATACTTCCTTTTTTTATGCTTTTATCGATTTACACTGGGCTTAAAATATTTGGTATTACAGGAATAGTCCTTGGTCCATTTGGAGTTGTTATTATAAGGACAATTTATAAGACATTTACCGGATCAAATTGAAGAATTATTGGTATTCCAGTACAATAATATTAATTAAAAAACCTGGCAATCCATACATACTGTTTATGGCTTGCCAGGTTAAATAATTTATATTCTTATAAATGTTTTAATGTAATAAATTTTTCTGTTTTTTAGTTAAAATATACAAGTTCTTCTTTTGGCTTTTCTGTTGCTTCTACCTCTTCTGCATAAAATACAGGGCCTTCTTCCCCATATTCTTTCATATATTTGTATTCCATGCGTGCTGTAACTGTTACATACTGCTTGTTTTTATATTCTCTCCAGTTATCTGCCTTGCACAGAAAGCCCATATACTGCACATCATCTGCACAGCATGTCATTGCAAACCTGCCAAATACTACAAATCCTTTAGGAAGTCCTGGTGCTTTCTGTATCATGCCAGTTACTTTTAATGTTTTGCCGTTATAATTTTCCTGGTGTTCTGTCATATCTATATACCACAGACCAAAATCATCATCAGCTATATTTACCACATCAGCATTTATATCAAAAGGCAGCTCTTCTTTCATTTCATAGAAAGCATCATCTTCTGACTCGTAAACAATCTGTGCAGAAGGGTTAACAGCTTTTATACTCCCCCTTATTGCCCTCTTGTTAGTTTCAAGGCTGCACCTGTTTATTATGACCATCTGCGAAACCTTAAAATGCTCTACCATCATTGAAGGCATATTTTTCATATAGAGCGCAAACGTTTCATCATTGACAACTGCCAGGGTCTGGAATATTACTTCACTGTCAAAACATATATCTTCAAGTTCATCATAAATCTGTGGTATATGTTTTACAGGCCACATGCCATTATATTCTATAATTAACCTGTCAGGCCTGTGTTTTTTTAAGAATTTTTGGAATATCTTACCATTAAAGGAGTCTTCATCTTCAATATATTCACAGACAGCAAGCCCTTTTTCCAGAACTTCCTGTGTATATTCTTCCTCCCCTTCTTCACATGCCAGTATAAGCGTCTTGGCATTGCCATCAAACATATCATCTGTCACAAGGTCACGTACAAGGCTTGTTTTCCCTGCTTCAAGAAATCCCAGTATAACATATACCATCATTTCCTTTTTCTTCCTGTCAAACATATTCCCCCTCATTTCTGCTCTGCTTTTTAAACTTTTCACTCTTTCACTGTTATGCTACATGAAATAATCCTTTAATAGCTTCTTCATCCAGCTTTGAGCCTATTACACATATCCTTCCTGTGAAATCAGCCGTTCCTCTTCTAAGTTCTGTTTCTTCTGGCACAAGGTCAAAGTGGAACCATTCACCCTCTGTTGAAGCAACTATTCCTTTGGCACGAAGGACTTCGCCATATGCACTGCCAGTAGAAAGTTTGTCCATAATATCTTTAAGCTCATCCTCTGTAAATTTATACGCTGTTTCAACACCCCAGCTTGTAAATACTTCATCCGCATGATGGTGATGGTGTCCATGTTCATGGTGATGGTGGTGTTCCCCGTCATGGTGGTGGCAGCAGCATTCCTCTCCATCTGCATGATGGTGATGATGGTGCTCATGTTCTTCAAGCAGTTCTTTCTCAAGGGAATTGACCTTTTCCATTGCTTCTAGTATCTGCTTTCCATTTATATTATCCCAAGGGGTAGTAATAACTGACGCCTCAGTATTTTTTTCACGTATAAGTTTAAGGCAGGTATCAAGTTTTTCATCTGATAGTTTCTGTGTCCTGCTAAGTATTATTGTTCCTGCATATTCAACCTGGTTATTGTAAAATTCGCCATAATTCTTCATATACATTTTGCATTTAGATGCATCAACAACAACTGCTGTACTGTTTATGCTTACATTATCCCCTGCATTTTTAACTGCCTTTGCAACATCTGAAAGTTTCCCAACACCTGAAGGTTCTATAATAACCCTGTCAGGCGAATATTTTTCCAGGACTTCTTTTAAAGCAGCACTGAAGTCACCTACAAGTGAACAGCATATACAGCCTGAGTTCATCTCTGTAATCTGTATTCCCGACTCTTTAAGAAATCCTCCATCAATTCCAATCTCACCAAATTCATTTTCAATAATAACTAACTTTTCACCCTGGAAGGCTTCTGCAACAAGCTTTTTAATAAGTGTTGTCTTACCTGCTCCAAGAAATCCTGAAATAATGTCTATTTTTGCCATTTTATACCCTCATTTCTGTACTGCTTTTTATTTATAACCTTGTGCCAGGCAGCACACAGGCACAAGCTATTAATCTGAACCAGGAATTAAAATTTACCTTTTGTCGCTTCATACATTGCTATTCCTGCTGCCACTGGAAGATTAAGGCTGTCAATCCCTTTAAGGTGTGGGATTACAACCGGTGTTCCAATGGATGCAAATTCTTCTGGAAGCCCTGTTGCTTCATTGCCGAAGACAAGCGAAAATACTCCTTCAGGTTTTAAATTGTAAAGGCTTGTTTCTGCATTAAGCATAAACGGGTAAATTCCCCTGCTTCCAGTTCTTTCCTGGTATTCACTAAAACTGTTAAAATACTCAAAATCTGTAGAAAACAAAGCTCCCATTGATGCCCGTACTACCTTTGGGTCAAATATATCAGCCGCCTGCCTTATAACTGCCATCTGGTTTAAACCAAAACCAAGCGCACTCCTTATAATAGTACCCATATTTCCTGAATTAGAAGGATTAACAAGTACAATATGTGGTTTTGAATTATCCAGGCAGCACTGGAACTTTTTAAACTCACCTATTACATAACAGTTTTCTTTTTGTGATAATACATTAAAAATTTTATCAGTATAAATAACTGGTATGCCTGCATCCCTGCATATGCCAGCCAGTTTATCCATTGTATCTCCCTGCTTCATTAAAGAGTGCACATACACTTTATTTACATACTCTTTTTTAAAACGGAGCAGTTCAAACGTAACCGTAATGCCAAGTGTATATGAAACAGAATCTTCTTTATGGTATCTTTTATATCCTGCCACTTAAAAACCTCCACAAAACATATTCAATTAATGCCTTCCAACATTATATATATTTAAAACCATACGGGAAAAAGAGAGGATATAAAACCTCTCTTAAAAAGTTCATATGTTTATAGTTTATTATAAAATATTTCTTTATGTATTAAAAAATATATCTATAGATAAATTCCCGATTTCTGATGAAAATGGTATACTGAATAATTCTTTGCCATTCTCCTGGTACTGTCCGCCAATGCAATATGATGGCGGGGTGATATCTATGATTATGCTGCTGTTTGCAAATACTGTTGCTGCATTACCTGCTATCATATTGCCAAGTTCAGCTATAGCACTCTGCCCTAATTCATCTATAGTTTCAACTGGCATCATAACCATTTTTGAAACAATGCCGAGTGCTGTATCATGGTTTATATTCAATACTACTTCACCTGAGAGGTTTCCAAACAGTCCAAGCTTAATAAGAGAACTGTCAGGTAAATAACCACCCTTTTTTAATGATGGCTTTCCTATCTTTAAATCAAGCATACACATATCTTTCATAATCTTGCATACTGAAATAATAAACGGATTTACATGTTCTGCTTTCACTACATCACCTGCCATTAATTTAATATAGTAAGTATAACAAATAAGAATTATTCTGTAAACTTAAAAATCCAATAAATTATTTTAAAAAACTGGTGGCTTTCTGCTGCGTAAGTTTAAATTTCAAATTCCTCCCAGAATTTCTGGCTTATGCTTACATCACAGTCTTTCAGCCATTCAGCATATTTTTCTTTAAACATGCTTGTCTGCCTTTCTTCTATTATTTTTTCTTTATAGGCATATGCCGCATCTTCATTATTGCTGTTTACACAGTAAATAATGAAATACCCTGTTGTACCACCAGCATCTTTGCTTTCTATTACATCACTGAATTTGCCCTTTTTAAGTTTTAATGCTGCATCTGTTGCTTTCCTGCCAAGCAGCTTGCTGTCCCTGCCTATTGTTGCACTTGCAGTTGCTGCATCTGTATTTTCTTCTGCAAATGACAGGAAATCTGGCTTCTTCTTTGCCTCTTTTAAAAGTTTTGCCGCCCGTTTTGCTGCTTCTTTTTTAGTTGCTGCATCCATTGATATAGAAGTACCATTCCTGTCCTTGCCTTTTGTTACTATTTCAATATATTGTATATCAGCCTGCCTTGCCTCTTCGTCTGTAACAACTGTATCTGCTTCATCTGTAGCTATATAAAACATCTTTTCTGCAAGTATGTTATCTTCATAAAGTCCTGCCATTCCTTGTATTCCCAGACAGTATTCTTCTTTATCCTTTGCACTGGCACTGCCCACAATTTCCTCTGCATAGCGCATGGCTTCGTCTTTTTCATCTGATGTAAGTGTTACCTTCATTTCATCTGCTGTCTTCCTTATAACTTTTAGCTGTGTAATAACATTTACAATTTCCTGTTTTGCCTCATCTCCTATGGTTGTATCTTTGTTTATCTTATATTTCCAGAGTTTAGAGCCAAAACTTGCTTCATACTGGCACTTTAACAGATAGCAGTAATTACGTACTTCACTATATTTAACACCTGTATCTCCTGCCTTAATAACTATTGATGTATCTTTAATAGAACCTGTTTCAAGTTTCGCCTTCTTTTTAGTGCCATTTGTTTTACTGCATCCTGGCAGCACCATAACTGATGCCAGAAGTATACAAAACAGGCGAAGTATGCCTTGTATATATTTTACAGTCCTATTTATCTTCATAAAGGCCTCCTATGCTTTTTATAACACTTTCTACAATATGGAAAATGCCGTCTGTTGTCAATAGTTTCTTTTTCTTAAGTCCGCTTTTTGCTGATGATGCATAATGGCGTGTAACCGGTTTTACATTGTCCTCCTTGCCAATAAGGTAATTAAAGTATGGCTCATCTGCCTGCACATACTTAAGCATCCCCTGGTATTCCTCTAACATTGCTGTAATCCCATCTGTATTCCATGATACGCCATTATAAGGATAAAACCTTATGCCATCAGGCTTTTGTACTATCTGTGTTATATATGCTTTATGCGCATCAGCCTTTAAAAGCGCTATCCTTAACAGGTTTTCTGCTGCTACTGGTATATCACCAAACCTGTCCATAAGTTCGTCCTGCATATCTGAATATTCTTCAACTGTTTCAATGCAGGCAATGCGTTTATACATATCAAGTTTCTGGAATTCACTTTTTATATAGGTATTTGATATAAATGCACTAACTGAAATATCAATGGAAGTTTCAAATTCTTCACTTGTCTTTTTCTCCCCTTTAAGCATACGCACTGCATCATTTAACATTTTGCAGTAAAGGTCATAACCTACGGCTTCCATATGCCCTGACTGTGCTGCACCAAGCAGGTTGCCAGCACCCCTTATTTCAAGGTCACGCATTGCAACTTTTATACCTGAACCAAGGTCTGTAAACTCTTTAATTGCAGCAAGCCTTTTTTCTGCTATTTCTTTTAGCATCTTATCACGCTTATACATAAGGAAAGCATATGCAGTACGGTTTGAACGCCCGACTCTGCCACGGAGCTGGTATAACTGTGACAGCCCCATCTGGTCTGCATTATCTATAATTATTGTGTTTACATTGGAAATGTCAAGTCCTGTTTCTATAATTGTAGTTGAAACAAGCACATCTATTTCACCATTTATAAATGAAAGCATTATATTTTCTAACTGGCGTTCACTCATCTGCCCATGCGCAAATGCTACTGAAGCATCAGGTACAAGTTTTGCCACTTCTAAAGAAACTTCATCAATATGCTGTACCCTGTTATATACATAGAATACCTGTCCTCCCCTTGCCATTTCCCTGTTAATTGCTTCCCTTATTATCTCGCTGTTATGCTCCATTACAAATGTCTGTATTGGGAGCCTGTCAACTGGCGGCTCTTCTAACACACTCATATCCCTTATGCCTACAAGGCTCATATGCAGGGTTCTTGGGATAGGGGTTGCACTTAATGTCAGTACGTCCACATCACCTTTCATCTGCTTTATTTTCTCTTTATGCGCCACTCCAAAACGCTGTTCTTCATCTACTACAAGAAGCCCGAGGTTTTTAAATTCCACATCCTTGGAAAGAAGCCTGTGTGTGCCGACTACAATATCAGCCTGCCCCTTTTTAAGCAGTGACAGGGCTTTTTTCTGCTGTGCAGGTGTTCTGAACCGTGAAAGCATCTCAACAGTCACAGGAAAGTCCCCTAGGCGTTCCTTTAATGTATTATAATGCTGCTGTGCAAGTATTGTTGTAGGTACAAGGAATGCCACCTGCTTGCCATCATTTACAGCTTTAAAAGCTGCCCTTATTGCGATTTCAGTTTTACCATAACCTACATCCCCACATACAAGGCGGTCCATTACCCTGCTGCTTTCCATATCCTTCTTTGTCGCTTCTATTGCATCAAGCTGGTCTTGTGTTTCCTCAAAAGGGAATAAATCTTCAAATTCTTTCTGCCACACTGTGTCAGGACTGAACTGGAAACCCTGCCTCTGCTGGCGTTCTGCATACAGGAGCACAAGCTCTTTTGCAATATCTTTAACAGCACCTTTTACCCTTGACTTAGTTTTTTTCCATTCTGAAGAATTAAGTTTATTAAGCTTAGGAATTTTTGCTGCCTCATGCCCTGCGTATTTCTGAAGTACATCAAGCCCCGAAACTGGCACATACAGGTTGCCTCCGTCTCCATACTCTATCTTAATAAAATCTTTTGTAACATTATCTACACGTAGTTTTTCTATTCCCTGGTATATTCCAAGCCCATGGTTTTCATGTACGACATAATCACCTACATCCAGATCATTAAAACTCTGGATTGATTTACCATCATATTTTTTATGCTTGCGGCGCTTTTTCTGTTTTACGCCGAATATATCGCCTTCTGTAATTATTACAAATTTCTGCTGTGTATATGCAAACCCCCTGTGCAGCTGCCCATATGACACCATTATCTGCCCCTCTTTAAGAGGTGTATCTGGTTTTTCACTGTAAAATGCTGGTATGCCATACTCATTTATATCTTTGCTTAAACGCTCTGCACGTATACGTGAACCCGAAAGCAGCAGCACACGGCTGCCGTCTTTGCGCCATTTCTTTAAATCCTCAACTAGAAGTTCAAAATGCTTGTTATATGAACCAGTGGCCTGTACAGATATATTAAACTGGTCTTTAACATCCATGCCCTTAGGAAGCACGCCAAGTGTCGTAATATAAACACATTTTTTAGTAGAAAGCATTGCACTTACAGATGCAGCGGGATATAATATGCCAGTCTGGCCTGGAAGTATATCACCTTTTTCAAGCCTGTTTTCCATGCTGTCCCTGAATTCTGCTTCTGTAGTTTCCATCTTTTCATAACAGCGTATGGGTTCATCTATAAAAAATACTGTATTTTCTTTATCAAAATAATCAAAAAATGACTCTGCCTGTATTCCAAAATATTTTATAAAGCTTTCCATTCCAATACAGCCATGATACATCTCCAGCGTTTCCCTTATACCACCAATTTTGTCTTTAAGCCTGTTCATTGCTGTATGGTTCTTTTCTGCCCTGAATTTATCCAGTATACCTATATAGTCTTTTTCAATATTTTCCATTCCTGTCTTTAACTCTTTATCAGACAGTATAATTTCTGATGCCGGGAATATTTCAACAGCCCCTGTCCTCTCAATGGAACGCTGGCTTCCTGCATCAAAAGAACGTATTGTATCTGCCTCATTATCCCATAGTTCTATTCGGAACGGACATTCCTCTGTTACAGGAAATATATCTATTATGCCTCCCCTTATGGAAAACTGCCCTGGTTCTTCTGCCTGGTACTGGCGTTCATAGCCAGATGACACAAGATGCCCTGCAAGTTCATCAATATCCACTATATCCTGCTCTTTAATTATGCGTACAGCATTTGCAAATGTATTTAATGATGCCACAAGTTCCATTCCTGCATCCATTGTGGTGACTATAGTTCCGCTTTCTTTTTTTATAAGATTTTTAATTACTTTAAGCCTTTCAACACTTATTGCACTTCCATGTATATCTGCACTATAAAAAATCACATCTTTTGACGGATAATAAAGTACATTTCTGTCAAACATGCGATAATCTTCTACAATTTCCCTTGCCCTTATTTCATTCTGTGTTATTATTACCTTCCATGCAATATTCTGTGATAGTCCATATACCAAATGACATTTTTGTGTGTCAATACAGCCAGAGATATGTACTGGCAGCCTGTTTCTGCCAATACTTTCTATGGCTTCCCTGTATGCATTAATTTCACGCAGGGGTGCAAGTAACGTTTCCATTATCTCCCTCCATCAGTTATATCTGTTCATAGCTGTCCCTATATCCTCAAGCATTATTACCTTACACGCTTCCACAGTATTGTGAAGTGCCTCGCGTATAACAGGCTCTTCGTTCCTGTCAAACCTGCCTAATACATAGTCTGCAAGGTTCCATCCCTTTGGTTTTTCACCAACTCCTATACGTATACGTGGAAAAGCCTGGCTTTTAAGATGGGCTATTATACTTTTTATCCCATTGTGCCCCCCTGCACTCCCCTTGGCACGTATGCGCAGCCTGCCTGGTGCAAGGTTTATATCATCATAAATTACTATAAGTTCATTTGCAGGGTCAATCTTATAATAATCCACAAGCTCTATTATGCTTTCTCCACTTAAGTTCATATATGTCTGGGGCAGTGCAAGTATTACTTTCTGCCCTTCTATATACCCTTTGCCACATATGGCTTTATGTTTCCTGGTATCAAGTGGTATATTATATTCATCAGATATTGTAGTCACAGCGGAAAACCCTATATTATGCCTTGTACCATTATACCTGCTTTCCGGATTGCCAAGCCCTGCTATAATAAACATTATAATCCTCCCTGCCGCATATTATGCAGCTAAAAGTTTTTAGTTTCATTACGTTTACCCATATGGACTGTACCACCTGTATACTGTGCCAGCATGTCATTGTCCACTACATGACGGTTATCCATTGTTTTCATTATATCCTTAATCTGCAATTCCTTTGATTCACTTGAATCCCCAAGGTTGTGCACTTTATTGTCCCTGAATGATAATACAAATGGTTCAAGTACATTATTGTTATTAACTGCAATTACGAGCCCCCTGTCACCATTTGTCATTTCAACACATACTCCTGGCTGTAAAATGTTTATACTTGCAAGAAGTGCATCAACAACATCAGGGTTATATTCTATTTCATCATTCATAAGATGCCTTATAGCGACTATTTCTGAATGTGGCTCTTCATCAAAATTCATTGCAGTCATCATATCATACACATAAGCGACTTTCAGGACTTCCGCCCCAAGCGGCATAACCTCAGGCACTTCACCTGCTTTTACAATCTCTGGGTGGAGCTGTTTTATTATATCAGTTACAATCCTTACTATATCAAAATCTAAATCCCTGTTCTGGCTGAACATCTGCAATGCAGCAACATGGTAAGTATTAACCTTTGCTAAATCTGCTTCTGAAAGCTCTGCCCTGTTTTTATGCCGCAGATGGAGTGGTATAAGAAGAGTCCCTATATCATGGAGCAGGGCAGCAACCACAACATCAAGCTGGTACTTGAATTCCATATTTAGTTTATATGTCATCATGGCACAGAGGATAGCAGTATTTAATGTATGTTTATATACATAGTCTTCTTTGCTCCTGATACTCTGTATAAAGTTAATTTTCCTGTGTAACGAGCCATAATTTTTCAATACTTTATTAGCAAACTGGTACATTTCCTTTGGCTCTTTCCTCTTACAGATAGCATCCATTATATCCTTTATCGCAAATATGGACATAGCCTGGAACCTTTCAAATTCAATATCATCTTCTGACATTGGAGGAACAGGTTCTGCTGCCTCAAGTATATACACACCAATAAGGCCAAAGTTCATTATACTTACAATACCCTGGCTTGAAAGTTTTGAATTTCTTTCATATAACATGACCCCGCTTTTATTATATATCGGTTTAGCAAGTCTCATACCTGGTTTGAGGTCATCAGATTTTATAAATAACATATTTATTCCCCGTCTTTCTTCATTTTAAATGCTTTCTTCAAAATTAAGAAAGCATTTATAGTAATTTTTTAATAATTATGAAACTTTTGCTTACTTTTTGTTTTTCTCTGCCAGGTTGCTTGTAACCCTGTTATAAAGTTCAAGCGCAGCATTATATCCCATCTTTTTCTGCCTGTGGTTTACTGCTGCCGATTCACATATAATTGATACATTCCTTCCTGGCCTGATGGGGATGGAATGGCAGACTACTTTATTGCCAAGGAACTCTATAAACTGCTCTTCAAGCCCAAGTCTGTCATAATCCTGGTTTTTATTAAATTCTTCCAGCTTGATTACAAGGTCAATCTGCTGTTCATCTTTTACACTTTCCACACCGAACAGTGACTTGGCATCTACAATGCCAATCCCCCTAAGTTCTATAAAGTGCTTTGTAATTCCTGGTGAACTTCCCATAAGCGACTTGTCACTTATCCTTCTTATCTCAACAACATCATCTGATACAAGGCGGTGTCCCCTGTGTATTAATTCAAGAGCTACTTCTGACTTTCCTATGCCGCTCTCACCCATTATAAGTATTCCTTCACCATATATATCGACAAGGACGCCATGCACTGAACATCTTGGCGCAAGTTCTGCATTAACCCAGCGGATTATCTCTGCCATAAATGGTGAAGTAGGTTTTTTTGTCCTTAATATTGGCACATTATAGCGGTTGGCAAGGGCAATAATCTCTCCATCAACCCATATTTCACGGCAGTAAATTATACATGGCGGTTTTGGGGATTCAGCACTGCCTGCCATTATCCTTTCCATCATGGCAAGGCTATGTTCCATGCCTCTTTGCTGCATATATGTATGTTCAACATGGCCTATTATCTGTATCCTCTTAGAATCAAAATAATCAAAGTATCCCGCAAGCTGCAACGCTGGGCGGTTTACTTCATTCTGTGTTATAAATATATTGTCTGTATCAATATCTGGTGTACAGTTTTCTAAATCAAGCTGTTCAATAAGTTCTTTCAATGGTACTTTATAAGTTACATTCTGCATATTCTCCTCCTTTTTTATACAGTTAATTATAATAGTGCTGTTTCTGGCAGTATAACTCTTACATTTTTATTCCTGGTGGAAAAATTTGTAAACGTTTATTGCTGCACTTTCATTCATGCTTTCAACCTGTGAAAGTTCTTCTTTTGTTGCATTCCTTATTGCTTCTATTGACTGGAAATGCTTCATAAGCGCTTTTCTTCTGGCAGCGCCTATCCCACTTATATCATCAAGCAGTGACTTGACCTGTTCCTTGCTTCTCAATGAACGGTGGTATTCTATTGCAAACCTGTGTACTTCGTCCTGTATTCTTGTCATAAGATGGAAGCCTTCACTGTCTGCTTTAACTGGCAGTTCATGCCCATTGAAGAAAAGCCCCCTTGTCCTGTGCCTGTCATCTTTGACCATGCCACATACAGGTATGTTAAGTTTAAGACCTTCAAGCACTTTTTCTGCTATGTGCACCTGTCCTTTGCCGCCATCCATCATTATAAGGTCTGGAAAACGTGTAAAACTGTTTGTTTCTTTTAACAGGCCTTTTTCTTCCATTTCTGCCATTTCTTCTATGCCATGCCTGAACCTCCTTGAAAGCACTTCATCCATGCTTGCATAATCATCAGGTCCCTTAACCATCTTTATCTTGAATTTACGGTAATCGCTTTTTTTTGGCTTGCCATCTTCAAACACTACCATAGAACCAACTGACTGGAAACCATTTATATTAGATATATCATAGGATTCAACACGTGAAACCCTTTTTATGCCAAGCCATGAGCATATTTCTTCCATAGCCCCAAGAGTGCGCTTTTCTTCCCTTTTAATTCTTTCCATATCCTGCGTAAGCACAAGTGCTGCATTCTTATGGGCAAGTTCTACAAGTCTTTCTTTGCTGCCTTTCTTTGGCACCACCAGATGTACTCTTCCCCCTCTTTTGCTGCCAAGCCACTGTTCAATAAGAGGTGCATCTGCTATACTATATTCTACCATGACTTCACACGGAATAAAAGGAGTTCCTGCATAAAATTGTTTAATAAAATCTTGTAAAATATCTTCTTCCTTTTCACCTGAAGTCCCATTAAGGTGGAAATGGTCACGCCCTATAAGTTTACCATCACGCACAAAAAAGACCTGTACTACTGCCTCTTCAAAAGTCCTTGCAAGTGCAATAATATCCCTGTCTTTCCCCTGGAAATCTGTAACTTTCTGCCTTACAGCCATTTTTTTAACACTGTAAATCAGATCCCGGAAGCCTGCCGCCTCTTCAAATGCAAGCTTTTCAGATGCTTTCATCATTTTTTCCTGTAAATATCCTGTTACTTCTTCATAATCCCCCTCTATTAGTTTTAATGCTTTTTTAAAGTTTTCCTGGTATTCTTCTTTAGATATTTTACCCTGGCATGGTGCATTGCACTGCCCTATATGGTAATTAAGGCATGGCCTTTCCTTGCCAGTATCCCTTGGAAGAACTCTTCTGCATGTTCTTATCTTGTATATTTTATGTGCAAGTTCCAATGTGTCTTTTGCTGCACCTGCACTTGTAAACGGTCCAAAATACCTGCTTTTGTCACGTTTTTGTTCTCTTGCTATTAAAAGCCTTGGAAAATCTTCTTCAACAGTAGCTTTTATATATGGATAATTTTTATCATCCTTAAGCATTGTATTATATTTTGGTTTATGTTCTTTTATAAGGTTGCTTTCCAGTACAAGTGCCTCAACTTCTGAGTCTGTTATTATATACTCAAAATGGTCTATCTGTGATATCATTTTTTCTATTTTCGGTGTTACATTGCGGCTTGCCTGGAAATACTGCCGTACCCTGTTTTTCAGGCTTATTGCTTTACCTACATATATGATAGCATCCTTTTTATCATGCATAAGATAAACACCTGGCTTTGCAGGCAGCTTTTTTAATTCTTCCTCTAAATCAAACATAGGACGCCTCCATTCTGTGATTATCTTTATTCTTTGGCATCATTATTTTAATTATACAAAAAAGAACCTTTGATATCAAGTGTGATTCTGCAATTATGGATGCAGTATTTTTTACCAGGACAAATGTCTGGCATTTGAATATTAACCCGGCTGGCTTGCTGCTATTTATGGCAACAAGCAGCATAAATATAAGGAAAAAGACATAATCATTTTATAAGGGGAAGTGTATTTCAAAAAATTTATTCCAGCCAGTAAATAACAGAAAGGATGTATGGAAAGTATGAATATTATAACTTTTATATCAAATTTAATTATACCTGTCCTGATATTTTATGTTATAGGTTATGGGCTTTTAAATAAAGTTGATATATTTGACGCCTTTACACGTGGGGCAGCAGATGGATTTAAAGTGGTTTTTAATATCCTTCCTACTTTAATAGGGCTTATGATGGCTATAGGGCTTTTAAGGGCTTCTGGTGTGCTCGGAATCCTTGGGGAAATTTTATCACCATATATGGAATATTTACATTTTCCAGCAGAACTTGTACCACTTTCTTTAATTAAAATGTTCTCATCATCAGCAGCAACAGGGCTTTTAACAGATATATATAAGAACTTTGGAACGGATTCTAATGCAGGTTTTATGGCATCGCTTCTTATGTGCTGCTCAGAAACAATTTTTTATACAATATCAGTCTATTTTATGGCAACAGGTGATAAAGAACATAAACCTGTTACTGGAATGAAATGGATGCTTGCAGGCGCACTAATCTGTACATTTGCCGGAATGGCAGCATGTGTTGTAATAACTGGGTTTCTAGGGGTATAGAGAAAAAATATAGATTGCGGCATGCTGGTGGTTGTGATAATATATCAGATAGGAAATTCCCGGATTTGGCTGGCTGTGAATAGTAACTACAAATTACTTAGGAGGAAAAATTAATGTGGCAGAGCTTGACAGAACTTGACAGCAATATACTTTTTTTTGTACAAGATAATTTGCGTAATGAAATATTAAATGATGTTGTAGTGTGGTTTACATCACTTGGCAACGCAGGTTTAATCTGGGTACTGTTAATTGCTGCACTTATAGCATATAAGGGCACACGGAAGGAGGGGCTTGGCTGTGCCATATCGCTTGTACTTTGTTTTATTGTAGTAAATGTATTTCTTAAAAATATAGTTGCAAGAACCAGGCCATATGATGCAATAGAACAGATAAGATGCCTTGTAGGGCCGCAGGCAGATTATTCCTTTCCGTCAGGCCATACAGCAATAGCATTTGCTGCTTCTGTTCCTGTATTTATTATATCAGATAAAAGATTAGGGACAGTAATGATTATATTTTCTGTATTAATGGCTCTTTCAAGGATATATGTGTGTGTACATTATCCTACAGATGTAATTGGAGGAGCTGTCATTGGAATATTATGTGGTATTGTAACAGGTATGGTTATTTATCCAAAACTGTACAGTATAAATAATAAAAAAGATACTTTAAGCTAAGAAAAAGGAGATGTAATAAAAGATGGGTTATAATCCAAAATCAATGAAAGCAGAAGAGTTTATTAATAATGAAGAAATACTTGGATGTCTTGATTATGCCAGGAAAAATAAGGATAATATGGAACTGGTATATGAAATTCTTGAGAAAGCTAAACTTGCTAAAGGGATTTCACATAAAGAGGCAGCAGTCCTGCTTGAATGTGATAATCCAGAGGCCAATGCCGAGATAAAGAAGCTTGCAGTGGAGATTAAGGAAAAATTCTATGGAAGAAGAATTGTAATGTTTGCGCCGCTATATCTTTCAAATTATTGTGTAAATGGCTGTACATATTGTCCATACCATAATAAGAACAAGCATATTCCAAGGAAGAAACTTACACAGGAAGAAATTAAAAATGAAGTAATTGCGTTACAAGACATGGGGCATAAAAGGCTTGCAATTGAGTCCGGGGAAGACCCTGTGAATAATCCGCTTGAATATATACTTGAAAGTATAGAAACTATATACAGTATTAAGCATAAAAACGGGGCAATAAGACGTGTAAATGTAAATATTGCTGCTACTACTGTAGAAAATTATATAAAACTTAAGAATGCAGGCATTGGTACATATATTCTTTTCCAGGAAACATATAATAAAAAATCATATGAAGAGCTACACCCAACAGGCCCTAAACATGATTATGCATACCATACAGAGGCTATGGACAGGGCTATGGAAGGTGGGATTGATGATGTAGGCATTGGTGTGCTTTTTGGGCTCGAAATGTACCGTTATGAGCTTGTAGGGATACTTATGCATGCAGAACATCTGGAAGCAGTGCATGGAACTGGTCCTCATACTATAAGTGTTCCAAGGGTGTGCCCTGCTGATGATATTGATACAGCAGATTTTGACAATGCTGTTCCAGATGAAATATTTGAGAAAATTGTTGCAATAATAAGGATTGCGGTTCCATATACAGGCATGATTATTTCGACAAGGGAGTCACAGCAGACAAGGGAGAAAGTCCTTAAACTTGGAATTTCCCAGATAAGCGGCGGCTCACGTACAAGTGTAGGCGGATATACCACACCTGTAAGGGATGACAGTTCTGCGCAGTTTGATGTAAGTGATACACGTACGCTTGACGAGGTTGTGAAGTGGCTTATGGAACTTGGATATATACCAAGTTTCTGTACAGCATGTTACAGGGCAGGCAGGACAGGTGACAGGTTTATGTCACTTTTAAAAAGCGGGCAGATAGTAAACTGCTGCCAGCCAAATGCACTTATGACACTTAAAGAATATCTTGAGGACTATGCAGCAGAAGATACAAAGCGTATTGGCCAGGATCTTATATCAAGGGAAATACTTAAAGTGCCAGATGATAATGTAAGGAATAAGGCAGTGGAATATTTAAATGAAATGAATAATGGTAAAAGGGATTTCCGTTTCTGATGTTATACCCTGCATTAACAAATACAAAAATATGGAGCCTGAAGAAGGCTCCATATTTGATGAAAGAAAAATAGTATGAAAAAAGAGTTATAAGCTTAACTATTTTCAAATAAAGAAGCAAGTTTTTCAATAGAATCTGTAACTTCTATTACAGATTTTTCGATATCACCATATATTGTAGCAGACTGCGAAGATAACTCTCCCATGCTTTTTGCAACAACTGCAAACCCTACGCCAGCTTCACCGCTTCTTGCAGCTTCAATGGAAGCATTTAACGAAAGCATTTTCTGCTTGTTGGCTATTGATTTAAGGGAACTTGTGTTAGTATTAATTTTCTGGATAATATTAGTTGCATGGTTGATTTCATCCTGGAGCTGCCCAAGTTTGCCACCATTACTGTTATGTGAATATTCAAGGTTGATAAACATATTAACCATCTGTCCAAATAATCCAGCAGCAGCCCTGATGCTCTTTTCATTGCTTACAGGAACTTTTTTAAGTGCATTTATGTAAGAATCAGAATCAAGCCCTAATTCAGCAGCCGTCTTGCGGAACTGTTCTTCATCAGCCTTTCTTGGAAGTGCCTGCCCGCCAACGGCTTTGCCAATTTTTTCACTGCCTAGCATAACATCAATGGAAAATGCCATAAGCCCAGCATGGCAATAATAGACCCCTGAATTGTCATTTATACACTTGCTGCAGCGGCGGATGCCCTCATCTGAACCTTGTGTATATTTTGCACAAAAATCTGTAAAGTTACTTGCTTTAGTGATTTTTTCACCCTTATTATCGATCAGTACAGCAGCGAGACCTGTTGCATCAGAAAAACTATCCTGTAATTCCTGTAATTTGCTGACATCTAAAAAATCCCTTATATTCATAAAATCCTCCGTCCCCACAATATTCAGTAAACCTGCCTGCTATTGTGTAATAAATTCTTGTTATCTTGCAAATTTCACCCAAATTACAATATAAAAGTGCAAGACAGACAAAAAAATTTATAAAAAATAAAATTTATTGTTTAAATCTAATAATACTATTATATAGCAATATGTGAATAAATGCAAGAATTTTACTTTTAAACATATCTATTTCATAAATTTTTGTATACAAATTTCCAGGTGGTTTATGATATACATAAAAATATTAAAATAATTTCCAGTTATCCCATATCCATGTGCGTTTGTCCGTGTTTTAAACTTTTTACTTGTAGCATGTAGCAAGCAATGTTATAATAAAGCAGTATATTCATACAGAAAACGGAGGATGATATGGACGGTATTAAAAGCAGGATAGAAAGCCTGAAAAAAGAAAAGAATGCAGTTATACTTGCACACTATTATGTTCCTGGTGAAGTGCAGGAGATTGCGGATTATATTGGTGATTCATTTTATCTAAGCAAGATAGCAAAGGAAGCCAGGCAGGATACAATAATATTCTGCGGTGTGTCGTTTATGGGGGAAAGTGCCAAGATTTTAAGTCCTGGCAAGCGTGTATTTATGCCAGATACCACTGCTGGCTGCCCTATGGCAAGTATGGCACAGGCCAGCAGGATAGAAGAAGTACGCAAAGAATATGATGACGTTGCAGTAGTATGTTATATTAATTCTACTGGAGAGCTTAAGAAACATTCAGATGTCTGTGTAACTTCGGCAAATGCTGTTAAAATAGTTAAGGCGCTTCCTAATAAGAATATATATTTTATACCTGATGAAAACCTTGGGCGTTATGTTGCTTCACAAGTCCAGGACAAGCACTTTATATTTAATGATGGCTACTGTCCTGTACATGCAGAGGTTTCTAAGGATGATGTAAAGGCAGCAAAGGAAGCACATCCTGGTGCGCCGCTTCTTGTCCATCCAGAATGCCGTATGGAGATTTTAGAGGAAGCCGCTTATATAGGGAGCACTTCTGGCATAATAGATTATGCCTCTAAAAGCAGTGCTACAGAATTTATAATAGGTACAGAGCTTGGCGTTATGTATAAACTGGAAAAGGAAAACCCAGATAAGAGGTTTTATCCGCTTATGCCATGCCAGGTCTGCCAGGATATGAAAAAGATAAATTTAGAAAAAGTGCTTAAATGCATGGAGGAAGAAACAGGGGAGGTAGAAGTGGAGGAAGAATTAAGGAATTCTGCCCTTGCTTCACTTGACCGTATGCTGGAACTTGCCAGTTTATAGACAAGTACAGGGTAAAATATAGAAGCTGGCAGGTTATGCTGTAAGGTTTCTTGCAGACATAGGAAAGGATGGCAGTTATATAGCTGCTATAGGCTCCAGAACACTAGGCTGGTGCCAGGTGGTATTATGATTAAAGATACAGATGTTGTCATTGTAGGCACAGGCGCAGCAGGACTTTTTTGTGCGCTTCATTTTCCGGAAGATATAAAAATACTTATGATAACTAAAGATGCAAAAGACAGGAGTGATTCATTTCTTGCACAGGGAGGGATGTGCATGCTCCGTGATGAACAGGATTATAAACAGTATTTTGAAGATACTATGAAAGCAGGGCATTATGAAAATAATGGTAAGTCTGTAGAAATAATGATTAAATCATCACAGAAGATAGCATCAGAACTTTTGGAATATGGCGTGGAATTTGAGAAAGATGGGGACAGCCTTATGTTTACACGTGAGGGCGGGCACAGTATGCCACGTATTTTGTTCCATAAAGATATTACAGGCAGGGAAATTACAAGCAAACTCCTGGAAAATGTATCCAGAAGGAAAAACATTGAAATTCTCGAATATACTTCAATGCTTGATATTATTTGTGACAAAGATAATAGATGCTGTGGGATTGTAATGTGTAATAAAGATGGCAGCATATCAGCCGCCAGGGCTTTATATACAGTATTTGCCTGCGGTGGGATTGGAGGGCTTTATAAACACTCAACTAATTTCCGTCATATAACAGGTGATGCGCTTGCTGTTGCATATAAACACAATATAGAAATGGAACATGTGGATTATATACAGATACATCCTACTACACTTTATTCTGAAAAACCAGGACGCCGCTTCCTTATTTCAGAGTCAGTGCGTGGTGAAGGGGCAGTTCTGTTAAATAAAGATAAAAAACGTTTTTGTAACGAACTTAACCCAAGGGATATAGTAACTGCGGATATAAGGAAGCAGATGGAAAAGGACGGGATGCCATATGTATGGCTGTCAATGGAAAATATTCCTGAGGATGAAATACGTACACATTTCCCTAATATACTTGAACAGTGTTTAAAAGAGGGGTATGACCCTGTAAAAGAATATATACCTGTAGTGCCTGCACAGCATTATTTTATGGGAGGCATTAAGGTAAACAGTGACAGCAAAACATCAATGTCATGTCTTTATGCTGTGGGTGAAACTTCGTGTAATGGTGTGCATGGGCGCAACCGCCTTGCAAGTAATTCGCTTCTTGAATCAATGGTATTTGCAGAAAGGGCGGCAGATGCAATAAATAAAGAAATGCTGTCAGATGCAAGGAAATATAATAAATTAGATGATGCCGTTTTTTTGCAGCTGGCATGCCTGGAAACTTACAGTAATATAGAGAAACTTAGTAATGAATATAAAGAAATAGTGCTTAATGAGATAGAAAAGGAGAGAAAAAGACATGAATGACCCAGTGGCTTTAAAAATCAATGCAGACAGGTATATACGGATGGCACTTGAAGAGGATATTACAAGCGGTGATATATCAACAAACTGTGTAATGCCTTCATACCAGAAAGGGCAGGCAGAACTCATATGCAAACAGGATGGTATAATAGCAGGGCTTGGGGTATTTAAAAGGGTGTTTGAAATGCTTGACAGCACTGTTAGTTTTGATATGCATGTAGAAGAAGGCGGCAAAGTTAAGAATGGGGAACTTATGGCTGTAGTTACAGGTGATATAAGGGCACTTCTTTCAGGTGAGCGTACAGCGCTTAACTTTCTCCAAAGGATGAGTGGGATTGCCACATATACTAATTCTATAGTACAGCTTCTTGAGGGAAGTAAAACAACACTTCTTGATACAAGAAAGACAACGCCTAATATGAGGATTTTTGAGAAATATGCAGTAAAGGCAGGCGGAGGAAGTAACCACCGTTACAATCTTTCAGACGGGGTAATGCTTAAAGACAACCATATAGGCGCAGCAGGAAGCATTACAAAGGCAGTCCGGATGGCTAGGGCAAATGTATCATTTGTACATAAAATAGAGGTTGAAACAGAAAACCTTGATATGGTGCGTGAAGCGGCAGAAGCAGGTGCAGATATAATAATGCTTGACAATATGCCGCCAGAAGAAATGAAAGAAGCTGTAAAAATAATAGATGGAAGGGCACTTACAGAATGTTCAGGCAATGTTACTAAAGAAAATATTAAAAATATAATTGATACAGGTGTGGATTTTGTTTCGTGTGGCGCACTTACGCATTCAGCACCAATACTGGATATTTCATTAAAGAATTTACATGCTGTTTAGCATATTTTGCTATTAACTTATATAAAATATATGCAGTTCCCAGATAAAATACTTATCTGGGAACTGCATTATATTGTATTAATGTTTTCTGCAATATTTTACAATTTTGCAATTTCTTTATACTGTTCTTTCAGGCTGCTATAAAGATTTTTATATATTTTATGGAATTTATTGTATTGTGCATTATTACCCATATCTGGTTTGCATTCTTTTTCTGGGTCTTTATGAATCATTTTGCGGCAGGCTTCTTCAACACTTGGGTATAATCCAGCACCAACGCCTGCAAGTATTGCAACACCAAGTGCAGGCCCTTCTGTGGCTGTAACAGTATTTACATCACAGCCATACATATCAGCCATCATCTGGCGTTGTACAGCATTTTTTGCACCGCCGCCGCATGCCATCATATCATCAGCCTTTACACCCATTTCCTGGAGTATATCCCTGCAGTCTGTAAGTGAATAACACACACCCTCCATAACAGCACGTGCAATATCAGCTTTGCTGTGCATGCTTGAAAGCCCGAAAAGTACACCACGGCAGTCAGGGTCAAGATGAGGTGTACGCTCGCCATTCAGGTAAGGCAGATAAAGCAGCCTGTTAGCGCCGATTGGGGTCTTTTCTACATCAGCATTAATAAGGTCAAATACGCTGCAGCCTTTTTCCTCTGCTTCCTGCTTATATGCCGTCCCCATATTGTCAAGATACCATGAAAGTGAGTAGCCGGCTGCCTGGGTTACGCCCATTACATGCCATGCGCCAGGTACTGCGCAGCAGAAAGTGTGCACACGTCCCTGTGGGTCTATTGAAATTTTGCTTGAATGTGCATATACAACACCGCTTGTTCCAATGGTAGTAAATGCCTTTCCGTCTTCTACAACACCTGTGCCAACAGCAGCAGCAGCATTATCACCTGCACCGCCAACTACAACTGTAGAAGCAGAAAGCCCTGTTTTTTCTGCAATTTCTGGCAGTATAGTCCCTGTTACTTCTGGCGATTCATATACTTTTGCAAGCAGGCTCTTATCAATGCCAAGTTTATCCAGTACCTCATCAGACCATTGGCGTGCTGGTACATCAAGAAGCTGCATTCCAGAGGCATCAGATACTTCTGTTGCAAATTCACCAGTAAGTATATATCGTACATAGTCTTTTGGAAGGAGAATATGTCTGCATTTAGCATAGTTTTCAGGTTCATTATTACGTACCCATAAGATTTTAGAAGCAGTAAAACCTGTCATTGCAGGGTTTGCAGTTATCTCTACAAGGCGTTTTGCGCCAATTTTTGCTGTCATTTCTTCACATTCTTTTCCAGTACGCTGGTCGCACCATATAATAGAAGGACGTATAACATCACCATTTTCATCAAGCATTACAAGCCCATGCATCTGCCCGGATATGCCAAGACCCTTGATATCATCCGCATTTACACCAGACTCTTTAACAACCCTTGATATAGTTTCAATGGCAGCATCACGCCAGTCCTCAGGTTTCTGTTCTGCCCACCCGTTGTTTGGCGTATAAAGGGGATATTCTTTACCTGCTGAAGCTATAACATCCCCGTTTTCATTAAATAAAACTGTCTTTGTGGAAGAAGTTCCCAAATCAATGCCAATTAAGTAATTCATTCTAAAATATCCTTTCATAATTAAGTCATGCGGATATATGCAGTCCGCTATGTTATCTGTATGGTTACAGGGCAGCATGGGTTTTAAATATGCTGCTTGTAAATAACAGGCGGCAGCATAAAGCTACCGCCCATATAATGCATATCCTGTATCATGCACTAGGACAAGATTATGCAAATGGATTTTCTGTTTTATAAAGCATTCCTTTTGGCTGGTTGAAACCGATTTCATCAATATCAACACCAATATACTTAAATACTTCATATAATGTTTTGCCAAAGTGTCCAAAGGCAACAGCGCCATGATGAGGATAGTTGCCTTCAATAAGTACATGGCGGTAGAAACGTCCCATTTCAGGAATAGCGAAAATTCCAATAGCACCGAATGAACGTGTAGCAACAGGAAGGACTTCACCTTGTGCAATATATCCACGGAGTTTTGCATCAGCAGTGCTCTGGAGACGGAAGAATGTAATATCGCCAGGGATTATATCACCTTCAAGAGTGCCGTTTGTAACTTCAATAGGAAGTGAACGTGCCATAATCATCTGGTACTTCATTTCGCATGAAGAAAGCTTGCTTGAAGCTGTATTGCCGCAGTGGAAAGCCATAAATGTATCTTTCTGTGTATAGTTAAATTTCTTCTCAATATCTTCTGTAAATATATCAGCAGGTACAGAGTTGTTAATATCAAGAAGAGTAACAGCATCTTCACTAACTACAGTTCCGATAAATTCACTTAGGCAGCCATAAATATCAACTTCACAAGAAACAGGTATTCCCATTTTTGTAAGGCGGCTGTTTACATAACATGGAACAAATCCAAACTGTGTCTGGAATGCAGGCCAGCATTTGCCAGCAATGGCAACAAATTCCCTGTAGCCCCTATGTTCCTCAATCCAGTCAAGAAGAGTAAGTTCATACTGTGCAAGTTTTTCAAGGATTTCAGGTTTCTTATTGCCTGCACCAAGTTCTTCCTCCATATCCTTAATAACACCAGGAATACGGTCATCACCAGCATGTTTATTAAATGCCTCAAATAAATCAAGCTCTGAGTTTTCTTCAATTTCAACGCCAATATTATAAAGCTGCTTGATAGGTGCATTACATGCAAGGAAGTTAAGAGGGCGTGGGCCGAAGCTTATAATCTTAAGGTGTGTTAAGCCATATACAGCACGTGCAATAGGAACAAACTCATGAATCATGTCAGCACACTCTTCTGCTGTGCCTACAGGATATTCAGGAATATAAGCATGTACATTGCGGAGCTTTAAGTTATAGCTTGCATTAAGCATTCCACAGTAAGCATCACCACGCCCCTGGATAAGACCGCCGTCTTTAGAGGTTTCCTCAGCAGCAGCAACAAACATCTTAGGGCCTTCAAAATGTTTAGCCAGAAGAGTTTCAGAGATTTCTGGGCCAAAGTTGCCTAAATATACACAAAGTGCATTACACCCAGCTTTCTTAATGTCTTCAAGGGCTTGTACCATATGGATTTCGCTTTCAACTATGCATACAGGACATTCGTAAATATCCTCAGCACCATACTTATCTGTGTAAGCTTTGATAAGGTTTTGCCTCCTTGTAACTGAGAGTGTTTCAGGGAAGCAGTCCCTGCTTACTGCGACGATACCAATTTTGATTTTTGGCAGATTATTCATTTTATAAACCGTCCTTTCTTAAATATAGTTTATTGATATTTTGATTAATATTTGCCTGTATAATACTTAAAAATTTTTATTGGCAAATATTACAATCTTCACTTCTCCATTCTATTACATTTTAATATATTTTGCAATAAAAATAAGTTTAAACATGGTGCATTTTTGTAAAAAATATAGTAAAATAATACATAAAGGGACTTTATATGATATATATAGCATTGGGGGAGTGTATATAATGGGGCAGATAATTGTAGGTATTGCAGATATGAAAGTAGGAAGCGGGAGTGATGAACTTGTTACATATGCCCTTGGCTCATGCGTAGGGGTGTGTATGTATGATGAAACAGTGCAGGCAGGAGGGATGCTTCATGCGATGCTTCCCAAATCAGGCATGCACACAGAACTGGCAAACTCATATAAGTATGTTGATACTGGGATTATACAGCTCTACAGGCTTTTATGCAGGCGTGGGGCAGGAATTGGCAGGATTAAGGCAAAAATTATAGGCGGGGCAAGAATGTTTGGATTTGGCATATCTGCCACGTCTGCCATGGCAGCAGATATAGGAACATTAAATATAAGAGAAACAAAAAAGTATCTTTTGAAACTTGGGGTTCCAATAACCGCAGAAATGACAGGCGGAAGCACAGGGCGTACTGTTTATTTCATAGCTGGTACAGGGGAAGTAACAATCAGGACAACAGAGAACCAAAGATTTGTAATATAGAAGGTGTACAAGAAGCAGATGCAGCAGAAATACCAGAAGATGCATATGGAGTTGGAAGTATTGCATGAATGCATGTGGTGAAGCAAAAAATTAAGAAAGAAAGTCCTGATACAGGTTTTGCATCCTGTAGTGGGGCTTTCTTAAATTTTGTGGGAATCTGTATAGTATTACTTTACTTATTTTTATTTAAAAGTATTTGGTTCTGTAACGCAATTTTAATATTCAAGTAAAATTATTCCATACAGGGGCACGCTTCCGCTACGTTGGCACACACAATGGTGCATAATATCCCTGTGTTCTTACAGAACACCGGATACGGGATATAAGCACCAGCGGTGCCAAAGTGCCCCTTTTATGGAATAATGTTTTACTTGAATATTGTAAAATTGCTGTATAATGCTAAATTTTCAGATGGCTAGTATTTATAAAACATATATGGAATGATTTTACTTCAATTAGTCTTTTGGACATATTATAAAAAATCTGCTATACTTTAGCAAGAACCGGGTCAAGAAGTTGTCTTACTTCTAATGTGCATTCTGCATAGATTTTTAAAAATTCAAGGAATGGGAAAATGCCAAAATACTGTCCCACATATACAACTACCACAACTACCTCTTTTGGTTTTGTTTCTTTATAGTTTTTGGCAGCAACAGGCAAGGATTTGCCTGTGTAAAACTGCCCTTCTTCAAGGTTTTTGTATATCTGGAAGAAAAGGTAGCCGGTAAGGGTCATCACAATATGGAAAGTAATATAATTATATTTTGTACTTTTAAAATCACTTAATTCCCAGAAATCTTTCATCTGGCGGAAGTCTTCTTCTATTTCTGGGCGCAGTTCATAAATCTGGACAATCTGGCGTGCAGTTTTTGTGGTATCAGTGGTCATAAAGACAAAAAACTTACCTGTTTTTTTATCATGCACAACACATGCATTAACTGGTACATCGTTTTCAGGTGTACCACTTGTCCACAATGGTCCAAGGGATTTTACAAGCTGTATTTCCTGGTCCTTTCTTTTTTTATTTGGATGTTTCTGCCATTTTCCACTGGAAACAGCCAGGGATACTGCATCTTTAAATATATCCATGTTTTCCCTTGCAGGGACATATGTATCAGTCTTACGTTCTGTTTTAAGGTAATTTGTCATTTCACGTGACAGGAACCCCCTGTCATTTATTAATATGTCATTTTCATGGAAACACGTAGTGTTTTTTAACATTTCCCTACATAATTCCATGTCATGGGTTTTTAAAGTGCCAAAGACTATTTCTTCTGCCATGCCAGAGTCACCTGTAATGCCACGCAGCACACCAAGTTTATATCCACGCATGGTTTCACCGTCTATGGTTACAACAGAAGAATTTTCATAATTTGTATTATCAAGGTTTACAGGGATTTTAGTACAATCCAGTATATGTATGCACGGATGCACACCAAGATTTTTTAATGCATAATCCTGCACATAATGGTTATAAAAAGAAACCAGTTCCCCGCTGCTGTATTTTTTCACAAGCCTGCGCATTACGTTTTCAGAAAAAAGGCCATTATTTACGTCACGTCCGTAATCCCATGCATTCCAGCCAAGTTCCGCAAGCAGTCCTGCATCTGTAACTGCAAAAGGGATATCTGTAAGGCTTGTCTTCTGTTTAAGTTTTGCAGTGACAGCAAGTGCAAGGAGTGTATCTGGAGGAATATGGGAGTTACCACTGCGTTTATCTTTAAATGCTTTATTAAATGGTTCAAGAAAGCCATTGTGTTTCATAGCAAGCATAACAGAATCAGCAAGTGCTGGCAGTGCCAGTTCCGCAGCGTCTATTTTTCCTGAATGTATTGCTTCAAGGACTTTTTCCTTATCTTTTTTACTAATCTGTACCATAATGTTGTTCCCTGCCTTTATATTAGAATGGTTATTTCCCCATCCGATTATAACAAATTTTTTACATTATGTCCAAAAGACTAATTGAAGA
>CAJTXH010000015.1 GCA_910580005.1 uncultured Lachnospiraceae bacterium
TACCTCCATATCATGGCTGCTAAGTATAACATTTACTTTAGGGCTTATAGGCTCCGGAAAAAGAACAACTATCCCCCGCGAAACAGCCTCTGGAAGCCATGCTGGGGCTATTTCTTTATAAACAGCCTCTGCTATCGGACTACAAAAAGTGTTAGTTGTACATATAAATATTACTTTATCATAACTTTTCATGTCCTCCTCCTTTCTCTGTTATTTGCTGTGCATTATGCATGCACTATATGATATGCGGCGGCTTTTATCATTCTGTTCATAACAGCTCCCCCAAGAATATCATTATCAAAACTTTCTGAATATATATACTGTGCTCCCAGATAATCCATTTCCCTTAATATGCCATATAATCCGGCAGCAATAGAAGCTTCATTTTTTCTTGAGCCTATACTTTTTATAATCTCACATTTGTACAGGTCTTTTGTTTCATCTGTAGCTATAACTGCTGTTTTATAGCCTTCTTTCTCTTTTTCTTCAACTAACATATTAATCTTGCCAGCCACAGCAGATGGGCTGCCTTCCACAATTAACAGTTCACCTTCTGGTGCATAATGACGGTACTTCATACCAGGGGCTTTTGCGGTTATGCCCTCCTTAGGCCGCCTGCTTTCTATAGCAGGGTCTGCAGTTACATTATCCACAACATTTAAAAGCATGTCTTTTGTAATATATCCAGGTCTTAATATTACAATCCCACTGCCACTTGCATCAACTATTGATGATTCTATGCCTATGCCTGTGCCTCCACCATCAATTACCATATCAATCCTGCCATCCAGGTCATCTATAACATGTTCTGCCTTTACAGGGCTTGGCCTTCCTGATTTATTAGCACTTGGTGCTGCAATACATACACCAGACTGCCTTATAAGTTCCATTGCAACTGCATGTGATGGCATTCTTACAGCAACCGTACTAAGACCACCTGTAGTAGATAACGGGACTTCCTTTTTTTTCTTAAAAATTATTGTAAGCGGTCCTGGCCAGAATGCCTCTGCAAGTTTTAGCCCACTGTCTGTAATGCCATCTGCTACTCTATATAAATCCTCCATACTGGCAATATGCACAATAAGGGGATTATCAGATGGCCGTCCTTTAGCTTCATATATTTTTGATGATGCAAGGGGATTGAAAGCATCCCCACCAAGACCATAAACTGTTTCTGTAGGAAATGCTACAAGTCCCCCGCTCCTTAATATATTGCAGGCATCTTCAAGTTCTTCTGCAATAAAATTATCTGGATTTATTTTTTGTACCTTTGTTACCATATATATCTCCATTCCATGCCTGTTGCAGAAGCTGTTTCATTTTGTGTCCCTGCTGCTTTAAGATACTCCAGAACACCCATTGCAACAGCTTCTGCAATTTTCTTCTGGTAATCACCACTTACAAGCATCTGGGCTTCCTGTGGGTTTGACAGGAAGCCACATTCTACAATTATTGCAACACCCTTGGAATTTTTTAATATGTAATAATCAGAATTAGGTTTTGCAACTCTTTTATTGCTTTTATCAAGGCTGTCTGCAAGCTGCTTCTGCATTATCTCCGCAAACTTCTTTCCCTCTGTGGATGTTGTCTGGTAAAAAACTTGTGCCCCTTTGGAACTTTCCTGTGTAAAACTGTTCTGGTGTATGCTTACTATAGCATCAGGATTTTCACTGTTCATAAGTTCCACACGCCTTTTTAAATCTGCTGCCTTTTTACTTCTGTCATTTTCATTATATAACCCCGTATCAGTTTCCCTTGTCATAATAACTTCACAGCCTTTGTCTTCAAGTTCTTGTTTCAGGCATAATGCAATAGAAAGATTTATGTCCTTTTCATATGCACCATTAACGCCGACTTTTCCCGGGTCTATGCCACCATGTCCGCTGTCAATTAATATTTTATATTTTTTGCCGTTTTTAACTGACACCTCTTCAAACACATCTTTTGCGGTAATATATGTTATTATACCCGCAATAAAAAGAACACATACAGTTATAACCATTACCAGTGATTTGCCCTGTTTTCCTGCCACTATACCAGACCATCCTTTCAACATATTTATAATAATATTACTTATATAATATATGTAAGCAATACTGTTTAAAGAACGTCTGTTGGCTTTCCTTTTATACGTCACCCACAATATTTTGCAACTGTATCCCATACCTCTGGCATTTCCATTCCAAGTTTCCAGAAAGCCATGCCTGCCGCCTGCCCGTTTGTAACTGCTTTCATCTTTAAATCAAGGGACTTAGGGTTTTCCACCCACATCCTGTATAAAGAACTGCCAGACTTATATTCTACATAGTCAAGCCCTGCTTCCTCATCCCATACTGTTCCTGTCCCATGTCCTGAAGCAATCTCTGAAGCATACCTCATGGAACACGCTTCAGATGAAAGTTCCACACTTCCGTTTTTTGTCGTTTCTTTCCATAGCCTCGAATAAAATGGAAGTGCTATTATAACCTGCTCTGCTGGCACCTGGTCTATAGTATTCTTTACAGAATCTTTTACATATTTAAGTGAAGATACCGGGCCAGCCTCTTCTGAACCAGAATAATATTCATCATATGCCATTGTTATAATATAATCTGCCACATTTGCCTGTTCAGTCCTGTTATAATATTGTGAATAACTTGCAGGCGGATAATTATCTATAGAAAGGACTATGCCATTATTGCGGCACATAATGCCTAATTCCCTTATAAACTGTACAAAGTCTTCCCCATTTGCCTGTCTTACATTTTCAAAATCTATATTTATTCCGTCAAGGTTATATTTTATAGCCTCTGCTATAAGGTTTTTAGCAAGCCTCTGTCTTCTTGAAGTTGCACTTAAAACCTTGCCTATCTTCATGCCGGGGTCAAAATCATCACACAGTCCCCATACCTGCAGTCCTGCTGCATGGGCATGTTCCATATATGTATAATCTGCTATAGAAGAAATATTGCCTGCATTGTCTATTGTTTTAAACCATGTCGGAGCTACTACATTAACACATTTTGTAACAGAAAGCAAATCCTGTAAAGTGCTGTTGGCAGCCTTATTTGTAACCTGGTGCCATACAAGGTTTATCTTTTCACCTAAAAGATTATGTGTATATGTTTCCTCCTGGAAATCTGTTGTACGCATCTCTTCTGTAACTTCTCCCAGCCTGCCCTCCATAATATACCCTGTAATACCATCTTCCGTAATTGCCTTGCAGAACCCTTCTTCATTTTCATCCTCTAATATACGCAGTTTTGTACCAGATTCTATATCAGCAAGAATAAAACTTTTATTATCCGGCTTAACACGCAGGCTTGTTTCTTTATTTACTGTACTATATTTTTCTTTTTCCCCATATATGTAATGTATAACAACCCTGTCTGGATTGTCATACTTTTTATAGTCAAGTGCTGTATACTGTTTTATGTAATCTATTGCAACATAAACAATATCGTCCTGGATTTTAACAATCTTGTAATCTTTAGTCTCTTTTCTTTTATTAGTATAACATACATTGCTGTTTATTTCTGTTGAAACCACTGCCGAAGAAGTGCTGTATAAAAGTTTATTCTCTACATAGTCCCAGTAAAACCTTGGATTAAGCATTTTTGTTATTATATCCATGCTGATATAAATCTGGCCGTCTTCATACAGCCCCATTTCATCACTTGTTTTATCCTGGAGCACAAGCTGTATCTTTCCTTCCTGCACATTAAAATAATCTGTAAGTGCCATATGCTCTTTGCCTGGCGTATTTTTCATTAAAATTATAATAATAAAAACTATTATAATAACTAATACTAATGCTGCGGCTGGAATTATAATTTGTTTCTTTTTCATATGTCAGTTTCCTTTTCTTCTCATATAGTTATATTATAATAAGTATAACACTTTATATGTAGATAAACAAGAAGCCTTATTATGAAAAAACATGTGGTTCATAATTTTTTTATATTTAGTTTCCAGTTATCCTGTTTGTGTTACAGGACACAGGGGGGAATCCCGGGCATGATTCCCCTGCAAGTCCCAGCTTACAGCATTGCACCAGGAATTACATCTTATTCCTGGATTTAAAGGGCTGTTTAACCTTTCATGTTTTAATAGGTTAAGCTTTCAGACACTTATGATACGCTCAAAGTCTATCCGGACTATCCTTCCATGCTCATCGCCTGTATAGCTTTTCATATAGTAACTGTTTTCCATTACCTGTTTAAGCTGCTCCACATCACCAAGTGAATAGTGCCTGCCATCAACTTTAACTTCAACGCCAGCATATTCTGCCTGTTTAATTTCAGATACAAGCCATGAATACATGATATCCTTTAGTTCTTCTGGTTTATTGTCCAATTTTACCTGCCTCCCATAAATTAACAGCTATGCATTTTTGTGATACGCCTTTTGTATTTACTAAATACTTTATATTAAAAGAGTTCCGGATTCCTAATATCTATGGTATAAGTAAAATATTCCTGCCATAATATCAAGTGCCTGTTTTTTCCTCCTTTCTTTTTAGAACCCGTTTCTCTGATGTGTATTATATTATATCATGGAGATTTTTAACTACGGTATATATTACAATAATAATAATTTTTTTTGTAGTAAAATCCCAGGATTTTGTATAAAAACTCACATTTTTCTCACATTTGAAATTAATAAACAATAAACTTGAAAAAACTCCTAGTATTTCTTATCACAATTTACAAACCCTATTTACTATGGGAAAATTATTACTATTCAAGTCTTTGCTGTTTCATAACAACAAGCAGTACTTTTAGTATGGAAAATTATCTTTTACATTGACTTATATAGTAGTTTAAATTATAATTTGAATATGGATATATGTACTATTTTGACGATTATTGCAATATTAAAAAGAAGGGAAGTGAGCCTGTGCGAATAGAAAAAATTAGCGACAAACAAATCCGCTGTACTTTAAACAAACAGGATTTATCCGACCGCAAACTCCGTATTAGTGAGCTGGCATATGGAACTGATAAGGCAAAAGCACTTTTCCGCGACATGATGCAGCAGGCTTCCTATGAATTCGGATTTGAGACAGAAGATATTCCTTTAATGATAGAAGCTATACCTATGTATCCTGATACCCTTGTATTAGTTATTACTAAAGTTGAAGACCCTGATGAGCTTGACACACGCTTCTCCAGTTTTTCAGATAACCCTGATGAATTATATGATGACAGTGATTATGAATATGAAATAGAAGATTCTTTAGAATCCAGCCTGGATGGCGGATATATTCCAGATGATGGCGGCGTATTGCCATTTGCGCCAAATGTACATGAAGAACCAGAAACTGATTTTATATCATTATCCGAAGCACTTGGCATGGAACCAAGGCCTAAAACACCTGATACCAAAATTAGTACAGATATCATTAAAATCTTTTTATTTAAGAAACTTGAAGACATAGCTGCACTAGCAGGCAGCCTGGACAGTATATATAACGGCTATAACACCGTTTATAAAGATAATTCCAAGGGAATATATTACCTTATATTGCACAAATCTGGACATTCACCAGATGAATTTAATAAAATTTGCAATATTACAGGTGAATATGGTACTCCTTTAAAAAATACTTATGCAAGCCCTTCGTATTTTGAGGAGCATTTTGAACCATTGTTAAAATCAAAAGCTATACAAAAACTAGCTAAAATCTGACAGGATTCCTGCACTGCGTCTTGTTCCAGCAGGACAAAAGATGGTATGCTTTAAATGGCATACCATCTTTATTTAAAAATATATTGCAGCCTGGAACAAATACTATCTGTTACTTGTTAGCCAGATATTCATTAACTGTTTCAACAAGCTTTCCTGCTTCAAGGCCATGTACTACGGCAGCCTCTGCAAGGCTTTCGCCCTGTGAAGCCGGACACCCTATACAATGCATCCCTGATGCCATAAGGATAGGTCCGATGCCAGGGTCTAATTTAAGCATATCTGCAATTACCATATCTTCTGATACTCTCTCAGTCATAATATCCCCTTTTCTGCGTTGTATATATTTATAAAACAGCCGCCAGCCTCTCTGCAAAAGGCAACGCTCCTATACAGAATTTTTTATTAAGGCGGTAATATTTACATTAATATCCCCTGCTGGCGCAGTATTATTCATGCAAGATAAAAAGCCGCTGTCATGTGGCGTATAAAAACACGCCATCCAGCCAGCAGCCCTATGTCCCTAATGCATAAATTACTCCTCAGAAATTGCACCTGAAGGGCATGTTCCTGCACAAGCACCACAGCTGATACATGTATCAGGGTCAATCACATAATGTGCATCTCCTTCTGAGATAGCACCTACTGGACATCCGCCTGCACAAGCGCCACAGCTTACGCAGTCATCACTAATTACATATGCCATTCTAAAGTACCTCCTTTTAGTTTTGTCTCTCCATTATAATACACATCTAAAAATATTACAAGGACAAACTGGATATTTTATACCCTGTTTTATAAATTTTTTATGTCTGGTAATGACAGAATATGTAGTAATTTTTAATTAGAAATCTACTTCTGTATCATAGTAGCAGCACTTAAGCAGCCTCTCCATTTCCTCACCTGTTTTATGTGCCATGTATGCTTCTATCACCTTAATAGCCCAGATTGCAAGAAGGCCTGTATAGCTGCAGAAAGCTGCCCACCCAGATAGTTTACCGCAAAAAAATATTTAATACCAAGACAAATATTTATTCCCCATCTATTTACGCAGCCCTATATACTGGTACTGTGCAGGCTGTTTTCCATTAACTGCCATATCCTCAAGTTCTTTAAATACAGCCTTTGTTTCTTTTACTGTAAAATCACGTCCTGCAAGTCCGTAAATATAATTTATAGTTTCTACCATTACTTTATTGCGGAAAAGCGCAGACGTTACTTCACTTCCAAGAGGACCTCCATTGCCATTATAACTCTCACACCGGTCCATAATTGCAACAGCCTTGCACCTGCTTAATGCTTTTGCAAGCTCATCTGCCGGAAACGGGCGGAAAACCCTTAATTTTAGTACACCAGCTTTAAAGCCATGTGCCCTCATTTCATCAACTGCCTGTTTTGCAGTTCCAGCAGCAGAACCCATTATAAGCATTATATAATCTGCATCTTTAGTTTTATATTCCTCAAAAAGCCCATATTCCCTGCCTGAAACTTTTTTAAATTTTTTAGCAACTTCAAGTATTACTTCCTTTGAATTTTCAAGTGCTGTTTCCTGGTTCTTCTTTGCTTCCATTGCATAGTTGCTTACAGAATAAGGTCCTGCTGAAACTGGCTTTCCAGGGTTTAAAAGATATTCTTCTGGATTATATTCCCCAACAAACTTCTTTACAATATTGTCTTCCATAAGCTCAATATTTTCAACAGCATGGCTTGTAATAAAGCCATCCTGGCATATCATAACAGGAAGGTGCACAGCTTCATTTTCTGCAATTGGATATGCCTGGATAAAATTGTCATATGCTTCCTGGTTATTCTCTGCATAAATCTGTATCCACCCAGTATCCCTTGCACCCATACTGTCTGAATGGTCACAGTTTATATTTATAGGACCTGACAATGTACGGTTTACAAGTGCAAGCACAAGCGGAAGCCTGTTGGATGCTGCCAGCAGGAGTTCTTCCCACATAAGCGCAAGCCCTGCTGAAGATGTAGCAGTAAGGCTTCTTGCACCCGCTGCTTCTGCACCTATTGCTGCACTCATTGAAGAATGTTCGCTTTCAACAGGTATAAATTCTGTATCCATTTCACCATTTGCAATATATGTAGAAACCATCTGCGGTATTTCAGTAGAAGGTGTTATAGGAAATGCTGGCATAACATCAGGGTTAATCTGGCGTATGGCATATGATACAGCCTCATTTCCAGACATTCGTTCTTTAACAGCCATTATACAATACCCTCCTTCATCCCAATAGCGCCAAACGGACAGGCTTTTACACATATGCCGCATCCTTTACAGTGGTCATAGTCAAAATCACCACGCATCCCGTTTACAACAGGTATGCTGCTGTCCGGGCATACTGGTGCACACAAAAGGCACTGTTTGCATTTATCTTTATAAAAAACTGGTGTATCAGTCCTCCACTCCCCTGTTTTAAAAAGCCGGGAAGTCCCGCCTGCAAATACCATGAGCCCTTCTGTAAGCTCCTGGTGCGGTGACTGCTCGTTAATCTTTGTAATATCAGTCCTCATTGCCAAGTTTCTCCAATCTGGCATAAATTACAGCCATTATCTTAAAATATTTTTCCTTTATACATAAAACCTATGCAGAAAGGCTCATCTTATCTTCTTCCATGGCTTCCCATACTACATCATATGCCATTTCAAGTGCTTTCATATTGCCTTCAATTACTTCTGGCTTCTTTGCAAATTTATGCCCATATGATGACTTCATCTCATCTATAAATGTTTCCCTGTCCATAATACCGCTTACAGCTACAATAGCGGCAAGCATAGGCGAATTAGGGAAATTCTTTCCAAGTGTTTCCTCTGAAATCTTCCTTGCATCAACAGTATAAATACGTCCTTCATAACCGTTTAATTTATCTGCAATTTCCTCACGGCTCTTAGGTGTATTTATAATAACAGCGCCGTTCCTCTTAAGCCCTGCTGCTACATCTACAGATGAAAGAAGCGTTTCATCAACAACCACCACATAATCTGGTGTATATATATTTGAATGAACCCGGATTTTTCCATCACTAATCCTGTTGTAAGCAGTAATAGGCGCACCCATGCGCTCAGGCCCATACTCAGGAAAACCCTGTACATTCTTTCCTGTCTTAAATGCTACGTCTGCAAGCAGTAATGCCGCAGTCTTTGCACCCTGTCCGCCTCTTCCATGCCATCTGATTTCAATTCCGTTATCCATCTCCGTAATCTCCTTTTAATTTACTATATATAAAAACTCCAGCATTCTTAAAATGCAATATATTGCCAGCCTGGTTTTTAAGTGGCATTTTTAATTATATACTGCTTTCTAAAAAAGTAAAGGGTTTTTATATAATTTTTTTCATTTTAACAGTGAATTTTTTTCATTTTACTTATATAAAAATTATTTATTATTATACATCCTGCCTGCTGCACTTTTTTAAAGCCATTTCATGCATTGTTACCATTAACAGCAATATTATTATAAGGTAAAATGGAAATAACGAAGCACTTGTATGGTTTGCTGCCAGTCCAAATAAAAATGGCATAAAACATGTTCCCATATATGCCGCTGCCATCTGCGCCCCTATCATTGACTGCGATTTTTCTGCGCCAAAATGGCATGGTGTGGAATGTATTATACATGGATAAACAGGCGCACAGCCAAATCCTGCTATTATAAGCCCTGCAAGAGGCGTTATACTGTTATATGGAATGAACAGCAGCAGTATTCCAAGAAGTGCCACTATTTGTCCTATGCGTATCATTTTCCTGTCATCAAATTTAACAGACAGAAAGCCGCTTAATGCCCTGCCTGCTGTAATCCCCATAAAAAACAGACCTGCAAGCCCGGCAGCAGATTCCGCAGATATACCCCTGTCAAGCACAAGATAACTGCCTGCCCACAAACCGGTAGTCTGTTCCAGTGCGCAATAACAGAAAAATGTTATCATTATCTCTTTTGAACCTGGAATTTTTATAATCTGGCGCAGGGGGAGCGCTATACACCCATTATTCCTGCTGCCTGGTGCACTATCATTGCTACAGTCTTCCTTCTTTGTCCATAATGGAAGGCTAAGTATTAAAATTATAGAAAGAACAGCCTGTATTATCCCAATATACTGGTATCCCATACTCCATCCTTTTCCATTTGCCAGTACAAATCCCATAATATAAGGTCCTGCTGAAGCCCCAATCCCCCACATGCAATGAAGCCAGTTCATATGCCTGCTTGCATAATGCAGTGCAATATAATTGTTTAGTGAAGCATCAACACACCCAGCCCCAATGCCATATGGAACTGCCCACAGGCAAAGGCTCCTAAAAGAATGGCTGCAAGAAAATCCAATAAGCGCAACAGCCGTTATTGTTACACTGGCGGCTGTAACCTTTCCTGTTCCAAACCGCACCGAAAACCTGCTGCTTTGCAGGCTTGAAATAATTGTCCCTGCTGCAATTATCATTGAAATAATGCCTGCATATGAAACAGGTGTGCCAAATTCCAAATACATCACTGGCCACGCTGAACCAAGCAGTGAATCTGGCAGCCCCATACTGATAAAAGCAAGATAAATTATTACTAAAAGAAGATGTATCATTTTTAACCTCATTTCTGCAAACTGGAATATACCAGCTTCTGCTTTATAGCACAAACTTTTTTATCCTTTACAATTTTCATGAAAAAGCTGTATAATATTAGAAATGCTGTAATTATTTCAAATATTGCCTGTTAACCTTTATCTTCTATTGATATATAATATTAAAGTTTACAGAATTGGTTATTTATTTTTTATTAATTTATTATTTTAAACCGCTAAAGATACTGTTATGCCTGGGGAGTATACTACATATTTTAAAAGCGTGATTGTCTTTGGAGAAATCCATATATTTAGAAGATAAGAATGGAAAAAGGCACAATGAATAACTAGAAAATCTAAATAGAAAGCAGACAAAAGAACTTATTACATAATAAATGGGCAAAAATAATATATAAAAATGCAAAAAAATAAGCACGAGACGGGATTCGAACCCGCGACCCCCGCCTTGGCAAGGCGGTACTCCACCACTGAGCCACTCGTGCAATTATGCTGCCATAATTAAATAATTATAATTTCTCCATTATTTTGAAGAAACAAGCACGAGACGGGATTCGAACCCGCGGCCCCCGCCTTGGCAAGGCGGTACTCCACCACTGAGCCACTCGTGCAATTGTGCTGTACTTGTTTCCTGCAAGCACGATACATATATTACAACATAAACCCTGATATGTCAATAACTTTTTTGAAATTTTTTCAATTTTTTGTTATTATAAACAGCGTAGCTGTGAATAATAAAAGCTTACTATATTCCAGGACTGCATTTTAATATATTACATGCCAGTTCTGTATGAGGGTTTACTGCATCTGCATTAAATACAGCAATATGGTGTATATCACTGCTTCTTCCCGTAAATGCAGGGAAAAGAAACCCGCTTTCTGGTTCTCCTGGTTCAAAATCACCTGCCAGGGGGCATATTACACATATAAGGTAATCATAAACTTCTTCTGACTCCCCAAGCCTTTCTTTATCTGCTGCTTTTACAGGCACATCATAACAATCATGGAATACAAAAACTGCATAATCCTTATCTGTTTTATACTGCTGCGCCACAAAATCATAGAAAACCTCCATAAGTGCATCATTTTTAAGCCCACATGCTTTCATTCCCATTAAAAGCTGCCACATGCTGCCACTCCCCCTGTCTTCCTTTAAAAAACCATAGCCCTTTAAATTGGTATTGGTATCTGAGAAAGGAACTGTCTTGGCAAGTTTAAGGTTTTCTTCTTTCTCTTTCAGTGTCAAATCAAGGAAATGTGTATTAAAAGTCCCTTCATTTTCACCATATTTATTTATGTAACATCCTGCAATCCTCGTAAAAGAATTTCTCTTAACTGTCATACGCCTTGTAAGTTCAAGCATATCTTCCCTGTCAATAACCATATTAATCCTCCATGCCACCTCTGGCAGCTCAAATAGTATAGTGAAACTGTATATTGCAAATATCCTTTTTATATAACAGATTATAACTAATGCCATGTATTTTTTCAATTTAAAATTGCAAATCTATATTACTTTATATATGGATATTTTACAAATAAGCACATATATATATATATATATAATATATTTCCTTAAGGATACAGCATATGTATAATAAAATTGCTTTTTATGCACGTATTTCAAAGGCAGGCCAGCAGAACAGCCATGCTGGCAACAGCATTAAAAACCAGGCCAGCATATTGTATAATGCAGTTTCTGTTTTAAATTCCGCCAGTAAAGACAAAATTTCTAAAGAAAACAGCAGCATACAGTTTTTTATTGATGACGGGTACAGCGGCAGAAGCACCAGACGCCCTGCTTTCAGGAAAATGCTTGCAAAAGCTGTACTTGGTGAAATTGATACTATACTGGTTAAAGATTTTTCACGTTTTAGCAGGGAACATATCTTAATGTCTGAATTTCTTGAACAGGTTTTTCCAGAAAAAGGCATACGCTTTATTTCTGTAGCAGATTGTTATGACAGCACTAAAAACAATACAAGCCTTTTAACTTCCTTTAAAAGCCTTTTTAATGAATATTACTGCAATGACATCTCCCATAAAGTTAAAAGTGTATTATCTGCTAAAAAAGAAACTGGCTGTTACTGCATGGCAAATGTACCATTTGGCTATAACAAAATTCCATGTACAGACAGCAGCATAATAGGCATAAACAGTGATGAAGCCAGAATAGTCCACAAGATATTCACCCTTGCCGCAGACGGGCTTAACTGCCGTGAAATTTCAGATATACTGAATACAGGGAATTTTTTTGCTGGAAGGAAATGTTCAGAATGGAATTCTTCTTATATATGGTCTATAATTAATAACCCCTTTTATGCTGGCATACATGTATGGCATAAGTATGAATCTGGCATAAGGCTTCCTAAAGAATACTGGAAAACAAGTACTGGAAAACATAGTGCAATTGTAAGCACAGAACTTTATAATAAAGCCAGGCAGGGCACATCCAAAAGTTCACCAAAGGGCAGACGGCATATTTTTCATGGAATTACTAAGTGTAAAACCTGCCATAAAGCATTATGCGCTGGAAGGCGCAAAAAAGAATTTCTCTGCTGTAACCACTGCCAGCCTGGTGAATTAAAAAAAATCCAGGCAGATACTCTTTTTAAGATATGCCTGGATAAAATAAATTCTGAATTTTTAAAACATCCCTGCCCTTTTAAAGAAAAAAATGTTTTAACCAGGATGCTGGCAGGGGATGGACAATGCAGCCTGCATGATAAAGAACTTTTACTTAATAATTTCATACAGAAAGTTGAAATAGGCAGCAGACATGACATTGATATTTTCTGGAAATTCCATTTATAACCTGGTAAACAGGGGTTTTAATTATTCTGCTGCTATTACCCTTATAATATTGGTTGTTCCTGATATGCCAAGAGGCACTCCTGCTGTTATTACTGCAAGCCCTCCTTTTTCAATATATCCACTTTCCTGCGCTGCCTTCATTGAATTTTTAAAGAGCTCCTCGGTATTTGTTTCTTCATTAATCATTACAGGCATTATGCCCCATGACAGGCTCATCTGGTAATAAGTCTTCTTTGACGGCGTACACCCTATTATTGGTGAATATGGGCGGTATCTTGAAATCATCCTTGCAGTCCTGCCTGCCTTCGTAATAGTAACTATTGCAGCAGCATTAATATCTATTGCAGTCATGCATGTAGCATGTGATATTGCATCTGTTACATCAGGCTTATCCATCTTAGCCAGTATTTTAAACCTGTTGTTGTAATCAATATCTTCCTCTGCAAATTCTGTTATGTCAATCATTGTTTTTAATGCTTCCACAGGATAATTACCTGCCGCTGTTTCACCTGACAGCATTATTGCACTTGTGCCATCATATATTGCATTGGCAACGTCTGTCGCTTCTGCCCTTGTAGGCCTTGGGTTCTTCATCATTGAATCAAGCATCTGTGTAGCTGTAATCACTATTTTATCTGCATTATAAACCTTTTTAATAATCTTCTTCTGGATTACCGGCACTTCCTGGAGAGGTATTTCCACACCCATGTCACCCCTTGCAATCATTATGCCGTCAGAAACCTCAATGATTTCATCTATATTGTCAACACCTTGCCTGTTCTCAATTTTAGAGATAATTTTTATGTTATTGCAGTTCTTTTCTTTAAAAATCTCCCTTATCTTGAGAACATCATCTGCACTTCTTACAAATGACGCTGCAATAAAATCAACATCGTTTTCAATGCCAAATATTATATCAAGTCTGTCTTTCTTGCTAATATAAGGCATACTGATATTTACATTAGGCACATTTATTCCTTTATGGTCTGATACAGTGCCTCCATTAATAATACGGCATATAACGTCTGTATCCGTTACTTCTTCTGTTTCCATTTTAATAAGACCGTCATCAATAAGGATAATTGTACCCTTTTTAACATCCCCCGGAAGCCCCTTGTATGTTATAGAAGCCTCTTTTGCACTGCCTTCCACTTCCCTTGATGTAAGGGTAAAGAGTTCCCCCTCACAAAGTTCTGCCTTCCCGCCTGAAAAGTTGCCAAGCCTTATTTCTGGCCCGCTTGTATCAAGCAGTATTGCAATAGGAAGTCCTAATTCCTTACGCAATGTTTTAACTTCATTAATTGTTTCCAGGTGTCCTTCCCTTGTCCCATGTGAAAAATTAATCCTTGCAGTATTCATGCCATTTAACATAAGTTCACGCAAAACGCCGTCTTTCTTTGTTGACGGACCTAATGTACAGATAATTTTTGTTTTTCTCATATACAGCCTCCATTCTGGTAATATTGCATAATTATATTTTATTCTGGCTTGACCGGCTATGGATAGCAACATTACCTGTTTTATACAGCCAGTATAAAAGGACTATTGCAAGCAGCCACACAAGCGCTTTATACATAATATACCCAATTGCCATTGTCTATATAGCTTATATTGCTGAAACGCAGTTTTTCAAAATAAGAAATCCTATAATATAGCCACGACATAATTAGTGTCATTATTTTTAATTTACGAACAAATATTTTCTTAATTATACAGCTTTTTGAATATTATGTAAAGAACTGTAAACATAAGTCCCTGCGTCCGTCTGCCATTAAAAGACAATAGGATTCTGCTTTCACCCCTCAAGCATTTCCTCCAGCAGCTGGAACACTTCATTCCATTCCAGGCTGCTGTCTGGAGCTTCCATGCCTGCAAGCTTGTCACGCAGCTTTTCCACCATTTTTTTCTGTTCCCTGAACTTTGCCACAAGCCCAAGTTTCTCCTCATACATTTCAAGTTGTTTTGTTGCACGTTTTACTGTGTCATAAGCCCCCTGCCTTGTTATGCCTTCATCCTGTGCAATTTCACTGAAATTATAATCTTCAAGCACACTTGCTTCAAACATGCGTTGCTGGTTTTCTTTAAGAAGTGCCCCATAAAAGTCATATAACAGGGACAATTCCAGCCGTTCTTCTATTGTATGCTCTTTTTTTAAACTAGACATTTACAAATTTGCCCGCCTCTTTCTTTAATTGTTTTGCAATTTTATGGTTACTGTCTGTTTTTTTTGAAATCTGTTCCAGTTCTTTTACAAGGTCGTTAGTATTTGCAGCAGATGTCATTACAGCATTGGCACTCTCATCCACTGCTGCTGCAATGCCTCCCATTGCTTCTATTATTTCGCCTGCCAGTTTATCAATATCCGCAGACATATCACTAAAATGTGTAACTGTTTCATTTACATGTTCTGAATCTTCTTTATATTGTATGCCCCCTGCTAAAAAGTTTTCATACGCAGGAAGCACAGACTCCTGCAAGTATTTAATCACCCCATCTGAATTTTTTACAAGCTCATTTACTGCTGCAATAACCATATTATTAATATTTTGTATATTTCCTGCTGTCTTGCGGCTGGAATCTGCAAGTTCCCTTATTTCATCAGCCACAACTGCAAAACCCTTGCCAGCTTCGCCAGCCCTTGCCGCCTCTATTGAAGCATTTAATGCAAGCAGGTTTGTCTGTGCAGAAATACTTAATATTTCTTCTGTCAAATCACCAACACGCTCAACGCTTTTTGAATTTTCAACTGCCTGGCGTAGTGAAGATAAAATGCCATCAATCACACTTCTTGCATCATTTTTATTTGTTTCTGCCTCTTCTTCTATGTTTGCAGCACGTTTTTTCATTTCATCTGCATAAGCTGACAAAGCTTTTGACGCCTCCGCAAGCCCTCTGACATTATCACCTACTGTTCCTGCATTAAGGTTTACATTTGAAGATGTAGCAGCCACTTCTTCCATTGAAGAAGATAGTTCCTCCATAGCTGCGGAAATATCATAGGCATTTGAATTTACAGAATTAACGCTTTCTTTTACTTCTTCTACCATTTTTTCAAGGGCATTTGAACTATTAGTAATTTTACGCATAATCAACTGGAGGGTCTGGATAAATGTATTAATTCCGCCTCCCATCCTGGCAATTTCATCCTTTCCTTTTACACTTATGCGCTTTGTAAGGTCGCCTTTCCCCGCCTCAATTCCATCAATAATACCAGCAAGTTCCTTACTGCTATTAACCACCGGCTTTGTAATACCAAGAACACATATAAGCACACTAAGCACTGCCACAACTGCTGCTGCTGCAATTAAAATATAATTTAATCTCCTGGCATTCTTATATGTATTTTCGCTGTCAGCAACTGCCATATCCATATAATCCTGGTTTAAGCTGCGCATATCAGAAATTTTTACAAAAACATCAGTACCTGTAGTTGCAAGGTCTCCATTTGCAAGTTCAAGTGCCTGTTCTGTATTATTATTTGCACTTTGTTTTATTGTTTCTTCAAATATTCCAAGATATACCGAATAAAGCTCTTTGAAATTATTATAAGCTTCTTTCTCATTATCAAATTCTAAATATTTTTCATATTCTGAACATAAGCTGTTTATTTCTGCACATATATTTTTTATATCTTCTTCGTGCTTGCGCATATTTTCCTCACCACTTGCTAAATTATGTGCATATGCCGCCCTTTGAAGAGCCTCAAATGCTGTTGAAATATCACCAAGCAGGGACATGCTTTTTGCATAATTCCCAGAAACCTCCCTGTTCGCCAGCATTATCCTGTCCATGCCTGTTGTACTGTAATAACTTGTGCCAGCCAGTAAAAGTGCCAGGAGCATTACTGGCAGCATAACCTTAAGCCCGATACTTATATTTTTCATAATCTGCCTCCTTTAAAATATTTACATACTTCCTAAATTGTCCCAGACATAGTTTAGTAAAAACCTCTGCCTGGGACTATTAATTACTGTATCTGATTTTAGATTATACCAAATATTTGTTATACAGGGTATGCTACATTTTCTTTATCTGCTGCTGCCGGGTCAGCCTTTGTCTGCTGTGCTTCCCTATATTTAAAGAATTCCATTGCAACCTGTGGGAACAGTGCATATGAAAGCACATCTTCATCCTGCTGCTTGTACTGTTTCATCTCTTTTTCAAGCTCTGCAAGCTGCGGCTTGATTAAATCAGCCGGGCGGCATGTAATCGGTTTTACATCACCAACACATTTCTTCTGTACTTCAGGGTCAAATGGTTTTACTGTCTGTCCGAACTCACCTGCAAGCAGTTTTTTAGACTCTTTTGTAACCATCTTATATCTTTCACCTGAAACTACATTTAATACAGCCTGTGTTCCTACAATCTGTGATGAAGGGGTAACAAGAGGAGGCTCACCGAAGTCCTTACGTACCCTTGGCACTTCTTCAAGCACCTTCTCATACTTGTCTTCCTGTCCCATCTCTTTAAGCTGTGAAACAAGGTTGCTAAGCATTCCGCCAGGAACCTGGTAACGGAGTGTCTGGATATTTACACCAAGCACTTTTGTATTCATAAGCCCTGATTTAAGCGCCTCCTCACGGAGAGGACGGAAGTAATCTGCTATCTGGGCAAGCTTGTTCTGGTCAAGCCCTGTATCATAAGGTGTGCCCTTAAATGCTTCTACCATAACTTCTGTAGCTGGCTGGCTTGTTCCCATTGAGAATGGTGACATAGCTGTATCAATAATATCACATCCTGCTTCGGCAGCTTTTAAATATGTCATTGCTGCTACACCAGAAGTATAATGCGTATGAAGGTCAATAGGGATATCTACTGACTCTTTAAGTGCAGTAACGAGTTCTGTAGCCTTTACAGGTACAAGAAGTCCTGCCATATCCTTGATACAGAGTGACTTTGCACCCATATCTTCAATCCTTTTTGCCATATCTTTCCAGTAATCAAGGGTATATGCATCACCCAGTGTATATGAAAGGGCTATCTGTGCATGGCCGTTTTCCTTATTAGCTGCCTTTACTGCTGTTTCAAGGTTCCTAAGGTCGTTAAGGCAGTCAAATATACGGATTATATCAATACCATTTGCGATTGACTTCTGTACAAAATACTCAACTACATCATCTGCATAATGGTTATATCCTAAGATATTCTGTCCGCGGAATAACATCTGGAGCTTTGTATTCTTAAAACCAGCCCTTAATTTCCTAAGTCTCTCCCAAGGGTCTTCTTTTAAGAACCTTAATGAAGCGTCAAATGTTGCACCGCCCCAGCACTCAACTGAATGGTAGCCGACCTGGTCCATCTTGTCTATTATTGGAAGCATCTGCTCTGTTGTCATCCTTGTGGCAATCAGTGACTGATGCGCATCACGGAGAATAGTCTCCGTAATTTTTAAAGGTTTTTTTTCTGTTTTTGCCATGATTTATCCTCCTAAATTAGATGCCAAATATTGCCATAAATACACCAGCTGCAACTGCTGTACCAATAACACCTGCAACGTTTGGTCCCATCGCATGCATAAGCAGGAAGTTTGTAGGGTCTGCCTCTGAACCAACTTTCTGTGATACCCTCGCTGCCATAGGAACTGCTGATACACCTGCTGAACCAATAAGCGGGTTAATCTTACCATGTGTAACCTTGCACATAAGCTTGCCAAAAAGCACACCTGCTGCTGTACCAACACAGAAAGCAACAAGACCAAGCACAACTATTTTAAGTGTTGAAGCCCTTAAGAATGCTTCTGCACTTGTTGATGCACCTACAGAAGTACCAAGCAGGATAACTACAATATACATAAGCGCATTGGAAGCTGTTTCTGTAAGCTGTTTTACAACACCTGACTCCCTGAAAAGGTTACCAAGCATAAGCATACCTACAAGTGGCGCTGTTGTTGGCAGGATAAGGCAGACAACAATAGTAACTATAACAGGGAAAAGTATCTTCTCCAGTTTAGATACTGGACGTAACTGTTCCATTTTAATCTTACGCTCTTCCTCTGTTGTGAAAAGCTTCATAATAGGCGGCTGGATAATAGGCACAAGTGACATATATGAATATGCCGCCACTGCTATAGGCCCCATATATTCAGTCTGTTTAAGCTTGCCGCAAAGGAAAATTGAAGTAGGCCCGTCAGCGCCGCCGATAATTGATATTGCTGCTGCCGCCTTGTCGTTAAATCCTAAAAGTATAGCGATAAGGTATGCTGAGAAAATACCAAACTGTGCTGCTGCCCCGAGAAGGAAGCTTGCCGGATTGGCAATAAGCGGGCCAAAATCGGTCATTGCACCTACACCAAGGAATATAAGTGAAGGCAGAATGCTCCATTCATCAAGTATATAGAAATAGTGTAATAAACCGCCGACGCCATTTGAAGTGTCCTCAGGGCTTGCCATAATATCCGGGTAAATATTTACCAATATCATGCCAAATGCAATAGGGACTAACAATAATGGCTCGTATTCTTTTTTAATCGCCAGATAGAGAAATATACAGCCAACCAGTATCATCAGGTAGTTTCCCAATGACAGGCTTGTAAAAGCGGTCTGGCCTGCAAGGTTCTCTATCGTTGTAATAACGTAATCCAAAGCCGTTCCCTCCTAGTTTAATGATGCAAGTACAGCTCCTGCTTCTACAGAATCCCCTGCTGCCACATTAATACCTGCAACCGTGCCGTCCTGTGGTGCAACAATTTCATTCTCCATTTTCATGGCTTCTAATACCATAATAACATCACCTTTTTTAACTGCCTGGCCTGCTGATGCCTTAACAGATAAAATCTTGCCAGGCATAGGTGCATTAATCTTAACTGCCCCTGCTGCGCCAGACGGTGCTGCTGCTTTTGGCGCTGCTGCCTTAGGTGCTGCCGCTTTTGGTGCTGCCTTAGGCACTGTACCTGTACTTCCCTGTCCGCCTTCTTCTACTGTAACATCATAAACATTACCATTAACAGTAATTGTATAATTCTTCATTATTTTTTCCTCCATATACTTTATTAACTTATATGATTTTTACTTTCTGATAATTGAACGTATTATAAGACCATCTGTACACTCATTTTCACTTGCTGCCGCAATGGCTGCTGTAATAACTGCAACAAGTTCAAGGTCATCAGTTAAATCCTCTTCTTCAACAACAGCAGGTACTTCAGGCACTGGTTCCACAACTGGCTCTGTTTCTTTTTTCCTGTTCTGTGCATTGCCAATATATTTAAACTGTGCAATAATAACAGCAATAAATATAAGAACAATAAATACTATGCCCATGCTCATTACTGTATTAAGCCCTGCCTTGCCCATTATCTCGCCTTTAGTCTTGTATTCATCTACATTCCATGAAACTGTATTGCCATCTTCATCATAAGTCACTGAAAATACAAGCTTTTTGCCTGAATCTGTAAGAACTGTTTCAGTTACTGTTGCAGTATCAGTAGTAATAGTCAGGCTGCTGTCATCTTTTTTGTCATATTTGCCATATTTGTCCCGGAGCTTCTTAGAATCTTTATACTGGGACAGGGTTTCATCATCAAGCTGTCCTGCATAATCTGTTACAGCGCTTTCAAAATCATACTCAAACCAGCTTTTTACAAAGGAGTCAGTATTATCTTCAAGCACCTTCTGGTCAAATTTGTCATTAGTCTTGACAAGGCTGAAGCTGCATCCCGCCATCACCAGCATACAGGATATGATACAACAAATTAAAGCTAATCTCTTCTTCATATGCCACTCCTTACTTAGATGGTTCCATGCTTTTTACTAATTGGATACCCGCTTTTTGAAAATAACATTTCAAATGCATATAATAACTGCTTTCTTGCTGAGCCTGGAGCTACTATAGAATCAATATATCCCCTTGCTGCAGCAGCTTCTGTACCTGACTGCGCAGCAAATTCAGCAGCTTTCTCTGCTATATCTGCATTTTTGTCATCACCATACATAACCTTGGCTGCAACCTGTGCATCCATCACACCAATATTAGCGCCCTCAAGTGCAAATACCATGTCTGCGCCTATATGCTTTGAATTCATGCATATATAAGCTGTCCCATATGCATTGCCTGTAACCATGTTTACCTTTGGCACATCTGCCTCTGTAAACGCTGCTGCAAGCTGTGCTGCTGCAACAGCAATTGTCTTTTCTTCTTCTACTGTTGTAGCAAACCCTTCAACATTAGTTAAAGTAAGCAATGGGATATTAAATGCGTCACATTTCTTAATAAATGAAACTGCCTTGTTACATCCTGCTGTAGTAAGCCTTGCATCATATTTTGCCACAACTTTGCCATTCTCATCAAACTGTGCAGTACGGTTTGCAATAACACCTATTGTCATGCCATCAAGGCATATAAAGCCTGTAACCATTTCTTTTGCAAATTCTTTCTTGACTTCCATAAAGAAATTGTTATCACCTATATCCTCAAGTGCGACAGCAGGGTCTGATGTTTCTGCTGCAAAGTTATCTGTAATCCTGTTTAAGTCATCCATACATTCATCTGAAAATGCTGTATCATTATTATTTCCAGGAAGGATTGACACCAGTTCCCTTATACCTGATAATACTTCTTCTTCACCTTCAGCAGTAAAATCAACTGTCTGTGCCCCCTGCTGGAAACAGGCAGATGCTGTATCAAGTTTCTCTGTATAGTTTCCTTCTAATGTGTTTGGTGAATTAACGAAAAGTTTCGCATTATTCTTTTCCATAAAAGTAAAATCACTCATTGCTGCCATTATGGCAACACCACCGCCACAGTTCCCAAAAACAGCGCTAATCTGCGGAACTATGCCTGATGCTTTGGCCTTAACTTTGTATATCTGCCCAAAGCCTGCAAGCGCATCCGTAGACTCCTGGAGACGTATGCCAGCACAGTCTATAAGCCCGATAACAGGCACGCCTGTCTTAATTGCAAGTTCATAGACATGTGTTATTTTCTTTGCATGCATCTCGCCTATTGTACCATTAAGTACAGATGCATCCTGGCTGTATATATAGACAGGATTATTCTGGATAAGCCCGTACCCGGTTATTACACCATCTGATGGCACCTGCTTTTCCTGCATGTTAAAATCGGTGTTCCTCTTTGTAACACCTGCACCAATTTCAACAAAACTGTTCTCGTCAACTAAAGCCGTAATACGGTCTTTCGCTGACAAAGCATTCTTGTTACTCATGTTCAGCCCTCCAATATAGTAAAATTAAAAACCACCTGGCATAAGCCAGTTTGTAAAAACAAAATATATACCAAGTTTAATTTTATTACTTTTACCATAAAATAGCAACCTTTTTATTTATTTTGTCTATAAATTTTTGAACAACAGAAGGCGGTGTTTCTAGTGCCGGAATGTACATATTTTATATAAAACCGTACAAAACATCACTGGGAAAGCCATATATAAATGGAATAAAGAAGAAGTTGTAAAAATTATTTAATTATGATAAATTATATTACATAGTTATTACTAAGGACTAAATAACCAATAAAGGAAAAAGGTAGAACCGTGTTAAGATTTATTTATGTAATTTTAGGCAATTTGCACCGTGTCTGGATGATTCCCAAGATGGGATACTACTCCAGGCATCCTGAAAAATATTCAGAAAAATTCAGATATGACTATGACAGGCATTGTATTGCTATTATGAAAAAAAGAGGAAGGATTATTACAAATGCATATGGTATAAACAACCTTCCAGAAGACGGCGGTTATGTGATGTTTGCTAACCACCAGGGCAAATATGATGCCCTTGGCATAATGGATTCACACAATAAGCCATGTTCCATAGTAATGGATGCTGACCGTTCATATATGCCGCTTGTAAGGCAGTTTATAGATTTAGTGCAAGGAAAAAGGATAAAACTGGATGACCTGCGCCAGGCAGCAGGAATAATAAGCGAAGTTTCAGAAGAAGTAAAACAGGGACGGAAGTTTATAATATTCCCATCAGGAGGATATGAACACCGCAATGGCAATTATGTAGACCCTTTTAAGCCAGGCTGTTTTAAAGGGGCTATCAGGGCAAAAGCCCCAATAGTGCCCGTTGCAATTGTAAATTCCTGGAAAGTATTTGACCTGTGGTCGCTGCGCCGTGTAGTTACACAAGTCTTTTACCTTAAACCATTATTATATGATGATTATAAGGATATGAAATCCAATGCAATATCTGACCTCGTTTATGACAGGATATGTGCTGCTGTAAAATGCGCTGAACAAGGGGACTTTGCATCTGCGGCCATCCAATAATCCAGATAAATACATAATTGGAAAACTGTTAATCAAGAACATATAAAAAACATTTTTAATAAAATGTCTGCAAAATATCTGCGGTCTGTTTTATCTATGGTCTGTGACACTATAACTGGAACTTGTATATAAAGTTCCCCGTTTATAAAATATTTTTCATATCCTATAATATCACCAGAACGCACTGGTGCTTCAAGTTTCTGTGGAAGTTCATAATCCACTGTCACAACATCACTCTTTGACATAAGTATTGTAAAACTGCCAGCACTGGCACGTTTTACAGGTACAGACGGTTTCCGGCCTTCTGTTACCATTATATCAGGAAGTGGTGTACCAGCAGATATCCCTGCCTGGGTATAAGCTTTAAAACCATAATCCATAAGCTTTCTTGTATCTGACCATTTATAACCTTTATTTGGAGGCCACCCACATGCAAGAACCGAAGAAACCAGTGTAATATTATTTCTTTTTGCTGCCCCACAGAAACAATAGCCTGCATTGCCAGTAAAACCTGTTTTTATGCCAAGCGCACCATTATAGCTTGTAAGAAAAGCATCTTTATTATTTACGGAATATGTACGTGTATTATCACAATTTGAAAACTGGTGTGACGGCGTCTGGACTATACCCATAAATTCCTTATTTTGTATTGCATATGCACCAATACAGCATAATTCATATGCTGTTGTGTAATGCCCGTCACTGTCAAGCCCGTTTGGTGTTACAAAATGTGTATTTGAAAGTCCCAGTTCTTCTGCTTTAAGGTTCATAAGTTTTGCAAACCCTTCAACACTTCCGCCAATATGCTCAGCTATTGCAACTGCTGTATCATTATGCGACTCAAGCATCAGCGAATAAAGCAAATCCCCAAGCCTGAATTTCTCCCCCTCTTTCATATTAAGCTGTACATCAGGCATTGAAGCCGCATATTTTGAAACAGTAACAATATCATCCTTATTGCCATTTTCGAGTGCAACAATGCATGTCATTATTTTAGTAGTGCTTGCCATTGGAAGCTGTATATCTGCATCTTTGGAAGCAAGTATCCTGTTACTGTCTGCGTCAATAAGGCAATAGGCCTTTGAATACATCTTTGAAGGTTCACTTGCAGAAGATGTAATGCCAAGGCTCTCTGCTGTAATTTTCTGTGAAGGCGGCAGTACTGTTTCTTCATACTGCCCAAACGGGGCAAACCCTGACAGGAAATCTTTAGTATCATTTATATACGCAAGTGAAAGAAGTATAAGGCATATAGTATATATTACGCTGCTTAATAATTTTTGCATAAAAATATCCCCTTTGGAAAACGCTGTCTTTCAAAATATATGATGCTAATGTCCAAATATTACAAGGTAAGATAAATTCTAATTATCTCCACTGCCATTTACAGATTTCCTGATAAGGGTTATACTTTTATTTAAAAATAAAAATCTCCTCTATAGGCACACCTACTATTCTTGAAATATCAACTGCCAGTTTAAGCGAAGGGTTATATTGTGCCTTTTCCAGGCGCATAATTGTTTCACGGCGCACTCCGGCTTGTACTGCAAGCTGTTCTTGTGTCAGGTCTTTCATCTGCCTGTACTTTTTTAATCTGCATTCAAAATCTGGCACTTTTATTCCCCACTTTCATTACATTGCCCATCAATACAATCATTATCATAGTGATACAAAAGATACATACCAAGAAACATTTTAAGTGCTATTGAAAGTGCTACGGAAATAACAAAAGCAATTAACGTATATTCCATGTTTCCCATCAGGCTTCCCTGCCCTAGAAATAATGTTGCAATAAAAATAATTGAAAATGCTATTTCATCTGCTGTTATCTGTGCTTTTATTTTATTTTCCTTGTACCTTTCATCTATAAAAGTGTTTGACATTTTTCCCTTATAGAAAAACCCAAAAAATCCAAAAAACATAAAAAATACAAATGGAAAAACTGTTTTATCTACACTGTAAGTCCAAAAGCCCAGAAAGCCAAACAGTCCAAAAAGCCCACAGTAACCAAATCTTGGATTTAGTATCCTGGTATACTGCGCTTCTGTTTCCTTATGCCTGTTTATAATGACTGCCTTTACTAATAATGCAAAAATATACAATATATATAAAGTAAAAAGTATCCCAGAAATAATTACAGGTAAATCCTTTAACCTGAAAACATATTCTGACATATCCATTGGTGCAATAAACCTTGCGTCATTAAAAACTGCTGTATACAGGAAAGATGCAATTATAAGCAATAAACAAAACACGCCTAAAAAAATTATACGTTTTTTATTATTTTTCTTCATAGTTCTGCCTCCTTATGTGATATATTTGTCATTTAATAAGACAAATATATCACTTATAAAGAAGTCTGTCAATAAATATGAGATAATTATATCACTTTTTATTACCTTATTATTTCCAAGGACGCCTTTTTCCTGTCCAGCCTTTTTCTCTCCAATAGTCTGCATCTGCTTTGTTAAACCCGTTTTTCTGTACAATGCGCATTATATTAAAAAATATCCTTGTTTTAAATGCTGGTTTTATATACCCATGTCTTTTCCTGATTTTAGCAGCCAGGACAGATGTCTTTTTATCAATACGTTTTTTTATCTTATCTGGTACACCATCCCATGAAACTGCCCTGACTGCCACACCATATTTGTAGGTTTTTCCTATCCCCCAAAAAAACATGCTGTCTGCCATATCCTTATTTGTACTTTTAATGCCTGCGCCAGCAGCAGTTGAAATGCACACTGCCTGTTTAGAAAACATCTTATCCATGGGACGGTGTACCATCCATCTATAGCCATAATGGTCTAAGAAAGCTTTCATAGCACCTGTTACATGGTATACATAAACAGGGCTTGCAAGAATAATTACATCTGCATTATCTATTGCTTTTGTAAGTGGTCCAAGCTTGTTATAATGTGGACATAGCTTTTCTGATTTTTCAAAACATGCTGTACATCCAGTACAAAAAGAATTAAAATCTTTTGGCAGAAAAAATTCTGTAATATCCCCACCTGTTTTTTCTGAAAGCATTCTAGCAATATGGTAAGTTGAACCTTTATGGCTTTGTCCATGTATAATTGTTATTTTCATTTATTGTCCTTTCCATTATTACAATCCCCTAACACTGCCTGCTATTCCTGTTACACATGTAATTTCTTTAAAAATGCTTTTGTACGTTCATTTTCCGGATTATCTATCACATCTTCCGGCTTTCCTTCTTCAATTATTACACCACCATCCATAAATACAACCCTGTCTGAAACTGCCCTTGCAAAGTCAATTTCATGTGTTACTATTACCATTGTCATCTTCTCTGCGGCAAGGCTTTTTAAGACACGCAAAATCTCTGCTGTAATTTCCGGGTCAAGTGCTGATGTAGGCTCATCAAAATAAAGCATCTGCGGGTGGAGTGCCAGTGCCCTTGCAATAGCTACACGCTGCTGCTGTCCGCCTGAAAGTTCACATGGATATGCATTTTCCTTATCCTCAATGCCAACCTTTTTAAGAAGTTCCCTTGTTTCCCTGTAAACCTCTTCTTTATTCCTTTTCTGTATTACTATTGGAGCATCAGAAATATTTTTCATCACTGAAAAATGTGGAAACAGGTTAAAGTTCTGGAACACAAGCCCAAAGTTGGCACATGCCTGCTGTAACTCCTTTTTTGAAGGATATACTGCACCTTTATCCACAATTTTTTTGCCTATATATGAAATTTCCCCATTATCAATATATTCAAGAAATGTTGCACACCTTAAAAGCGTAGATTTTCCAGAGCCAGACGGTCCTATAATTGAAACTACCTCACCTTTTTCAACCTTTAAAGTTATATCTTTAAGCACAACTTTGCTTCCAAACCCCTTTTTAATATTATTCATTTCTAAGACACTCATTATAAATCCTCCATCTATTTGTAATAATCAAGACGCTTCTCAATTCTCTCCATTATAAAGGCAACGATAAAGTTAAATATATAATAAAATACTCCTGCCACAAACAAAGGGAGTAATGATGTCTGGGCGGCTGCAATCTGTTTTGCCTTTGTAAACATTTCTGCATAGGAAAGCGCAAATGCAAGTGATGTATCCTTTACAAGCGTTATAACTTCATTAGTTACAGGAGGCAGCACACGTTTAACCATCTGTGGGAATATTATCCTGGAAAATGTCTGTCCCCTGCTGTATCCCATAATCTGCGCCGCTTCCCTCTGCCCTTGTGGAATACTTTGTATTCCTGAACGGTATATCTCAGCAAAATATGCAGCATAATTTAATGAAAATCCAATAATTACAGCATAAAAACGGTAAGAATAAGGTGTTGAAATCTCAAATATGTAAAATGGTGCAAAAAATACAACAATAAGCTGCAACATAAGAGGAGTACCTCTCATAATTGAAATATATATCTTTGCTATCCATTGTATTATCTTAAATTTTGACATCCTTGCTGCCGCAATAACAAGCCCAAGTGGCATTGAAAATAAAATTGTAAGTACAAATATAGCAATTGTAGCAGCAAGTCCTGATGAAAGCTGTTTTATAATATGTGTAACACTAAGTTTCTTAACCTTTGGCACATCAGCTTTCACAACACTATTACCATTCTTACTGCTTGCATCTTCCTTCTTAACTTCACGGCTGCCCACATTATCCTGGCTATCTCCAGCCATGGCAGGCACTTTGCTGCCATCTATATACGTAGTATCTTCAATGCTTAGACATACATTGTCCTGAAGCCCCCACTTTTTAGCAATGTTTTCAAAAGTGCCATCATCAAGCATTTCAAGCAATGCAAGCTGTACTTCATCCCTGAGTTCTGTATTGCCAGATTTAAAGCCTATTCCATACTTTTCTGTTGCAAGCCTCTCATCTAGCATTACAAACTTATCACCTTTTGATGAAAGCTGGTAAGATGCAACCCCTATATCCATTGCAATTGCATCAACCATTCCACTTTCAAGGTTCATAAAAGCAGAATTATAATCATCAACCTGCTGTAATTCTTTTAACGATTTTGCAAGTGCCTTGTTTTCATCTGTGGCATTCTCCCCTTCCAGTGCTGCAAGCGCTGATGAATCAGCCTGTACTGCCAGGATTTTTCCAGATAAATCTTTAAGCTTCTTAATTCCTGAACTGCTGCTGGTAATTACTACCTGGGAATTATCAACATACGGGGTTGACCATGTATATTCACTTTCCCTGCCGTTCATTGTAAACCCATTCCATAAACATGAAATTGAGCCAGAATCAAGTTCTGAATCCTTAAAATCCCACTTAATAGGGCGTTTTACCAAAGACCAGCCCTTACGTTTACAGACTTCTTCTGCTAAATCTAAATCAAAACCTGTATAATCCCCGTTATCATCCATATACCCATATGGCGGGAACTCTGCATCAAAACCCACAATAAACTCCTGCTTTGCCTGGCAGACACTCCCTGCAAAAATAAATCCTGCAAATATTGCAGTTACAAACAGGTATAAAACCTTTTTAATAATCCTGGTATTATCCATTACTAAAGCTCTTCCTCTCTTAATATTATTTTATTGTTACAATTTTAATGCAAACTCCCTGTCCTGCATAAACTGTATTGTATTATAAAGCACAAGCACATCCGCTGGCTTATAATTGTTTAAAAGCTTTGTCATCCCTATATTTAAATGGCGCATATCTGCCACAACCACCTTTTCATAATCTTCTGCCAGAAATGGAATCATGCAATTTGCAAAAGAATCTTTTACAATAAACAGCGTCTTATTATTTTTAACTCCGCCTGATATTTCAATGACTGCCTGGTTTCCGCCAAAAAATACACTATACTTGTCTTTTTTATTTAAAAAACCTGTCTGGTAAAATGTATTTTCCGTTTTTTCGCCCATATTATATACAACTTTCATTTCATTTTCCGGTTCATAAATATTTATTTCATCTTTCTGTGAATACATATTTACTTTTGAAAATGTTGTACCAAGAAAATTTCCTGAAACTTTTTTAAATTTTTTCTTTGCTTCTGCAATTTTTTCATCCTTACCACATGCCTTATTATAAGCACTATAACCATACCACGCACCTTGCGTTGTCCAGTGGTGGTCTGTCCTGTAAAATATATTTTCATCTGCGTGTTTATTTAAAATGCTGTAAATATCTATAAGTACATTATATGGAAGTTTCTTTTCCAGCTTATTATAAAATACATTTTCATTATAAGTTTCTGCAAAAGCTGGCAAACAGCTTTCAAGCGTAAATGTTTTAGACGGAACCATCATAACTTTTACATCCGAAACCTTTAAAGCTTCTTTAACAAATTTGCCAAGCACATTTATATTTTTATCCACAATTTTATTATTAATATCTTCTTTTGTATACTTTTCTAAAAGATAACCATTCTTCCCAAAATATACACCATTGGACTCAGTTTTTCCAAATGCCCTCTCTGTAGCTGTCTGGAGTTTTACCCATGAATCCCTTCCTGGAAACTGGTCACTTAAATATATTTCATACTTCTTCTGGAATTTTCCATTCAGAACCCTTTTTACAGTAAACTTGGGAAATAACTGCAATGTCCTGTTTTCAACAGAAGAATATGTTTTATCCTTCTGTATGACACCAGCCGCCATTCCTGTAATAAGCATAAGAAAAAATACTGCCACTGGTAAAATCCTGGACAAATGTTTCATATTTTGCACCAACCCCCAGGCAAAAATAACTGTACTCCTGGTCTTATCCTTTCTTCTTTTTTCCACTGCAAACTACCCAGGCTAAGATAATTTACTGGATATATCTGTCAATTTAAAACCTAAAATACAAAAATGGGTTATATGTCCCATTTACCAGATATGAAACTGATATAATAAATACAACAGCCACAAAAACTGCCTGGAAAATCCCCTTACAGGTTTCATTTCTGTAACAGAGCCACGCCCCTGCCTTAGCCGGAATATTTGTACTTCCAATTATTAAAACAATAAAAAGCACAATATTACTAACAACCAGATACATTGTACCTTTGCTGTTTAATCCTGCTTCTGCCAGCCCTGCCATTGCTTTTACAAAAACCCTGTGCTGTGTTATATCTTCCCATGCAAAAAACAGCCAGCCTGCATAAACCACAAATATTGCATATATATGGCTTAACACTGCTGGAATTTTATCCAGTATCTTTAAAAACCCAAGTTTTTCTATTAGCAGGAAAAAGCAGAAATACATCCCCCATGCTATAAAATTAAGGCTTGCCCCATGCCACAAGCCTGTTAAAAACCATACAATAAAAATATTTAAAAAAGTCCTGGGAATACCCTTTCTGCTGCCTCCTAATGGAATATAGACATATTCTTTAAACCATGTGCCAAGCGAAATGTGCCATCTGCGCCAGAACTCAGTAATACTTTTAGACATATATGGATAATTAAAATTCTCTGGAATTTTAAAGCCAAAAACCGCCATAAGTCCTATAGCCATATCTGAATATCCTGAAAAATCAAAGTATATCTGGAATGCAAACATTAAAAGCCCAAACCATGCAGATAATGTAGTAAGCTCTCCAGCCTGGGAAGCTGTAACTGTTTTAAAAATTTCCCCTGCCTGGTTTGCAAGTATTACTTTTTTGCCAAGCCCGGCTGTAAACCTTACTGCACCATAAGATAACTTATCTAATGATGTACTTCTTTCCCTTAATAAAACAGCAATATCTTTAAACCTTACAACTGGCCCTGCTATAAGTTGTGGGAACATTGCAACATAAGCACCAAAATTTATTATACTTTTTTCAGGTTCTGCCTCTCCCCTGTAAATATCTATTGTATATGACATAGTCTGGAATGTATAAAATGATATTCCTATTGGAAGCGCAAACTCCTTTACTTTAATATCCATGCCGCTTATGCCATTCCAAAGGCCTGTTACAAAACCTGAATACTTAAATACACCTAAAAGAGACAGGTTGGTTACTGCTGATAAAAACACACAAAACCTTGCTGCATTTTTTTTATCCCTGCTTATAAAATATCCTGCAAGTCCTCCATTTACATAATCAACTACTGTTGAAAAAAGCATAAGGACAATATATACAGGTTCTCCCCAAGCATAAAATATGATGCTTGCAAGAAACAGCACCAGGTTTTTCCAAGTATTCTTAAAACAGCCTGGTGCTATAAAATAAATAACCAGGACACATGGCAGAAAGCGGAATAAAAACAGCAGGCTGCTAAATACCATATAGGTGTCCCCCGTTTACTTTTTAAATGATGAATTAATAGTATCTATAATTTTCTTGATTTCATCTTTATATGCCTCTATAACCTGCTCCTCTGTACTGTTTTCCTCCATTTTGCTGTCAACATGCCCAAGCAGGAGGAAAAATACATAATTATCTTTGACATATACCTTTGATGCCTGTATCTTCAATAAATTCGAAGGATACTGTATAGTGTCATTAATAAGCATCTTCCTGTAAGCTGAGAGCTTATTTTTAATCTTTTTCTTTGTATTTTTATTCTTGGCTTTAGCAATTACCAGCGTATCAACATGTCCACTCATCATCGGGATTTCTGCAATAACATCCGTGTACCATGAAGACTGTAATCCAAAACGCTCATTTATTTTATCTTTTGCCAGCAACATATTTGCAAGATAATTTTCACCAAGAAGGTCTGCTATTGCCTTGCGGAGTTTCTTTACTGACGGGGCTTTAACCTTCTTCTTTGCCGCCTCTGCAACAACTGCATTATCATTTAATACTGGCACATGTGCAGCACTCCCTGCTGCCAGTGAAGCTGCCAGCATAACAGCTAATAATTTTTTTCTCATAATTTACCTTCCTTTCTTCATTTTGTACTCTTCCAAAATAAACAGACACTGATAACCAGAACCTGATGTTAATATAAATAAGCACTGTATTATAAGTCTTACTCCCACAGATACTATAAAGACAGTATAACTTACTTATACAAATAATACAATATATTTTATTTTCTACCACGTCCATTTCATAAATTTCCAGTTATCCTGTGTTTGTGT
>CAJTXH010000016.1 GCA_910580005.1 uncultured Lachnospiraceae bacterium
TGCGTCCGTCTGCAAACAAAGGACGGCTGGAAATTTTATGAAACGGACGTGGCCTATAGTAAACAACTGTTGACATAAGGAAATATAAATGGTATATTATTTGCGTGGAACAACTATGGAACAACTCAAGAGAGGAGCCGGGTATATGAGTCCAAAAGTTTCGTGTAATATACAAAAAGGGAAAAAGGGGTACACTGTTAATTTCCGGCATTCAGTGGTTAAGGATAAGAATGGGAAATATGGGTTAAAGGTGCACCGGGGGTTAGGAACTACAGATGCAACAGAAGCAAAAAGGCTGGCTGAGGAATTAGAAAGGATACTTAGTGACAGTTATTGGGCAGATTCAAGCAAGAGGGCGGAAGCTTATAGGCATTTTAGCGAAGTTGTTGTAGATGCTTATTATGATCCTCTTGAAGCTGCAAATCCGATAAATGAAGATTTACTGAACCGGATAAACCTTCCATCAAAAGAAGATGGATATACAAGGCAGACTTTTGTTGGACCGGTTGGAGCAGGAAAAACTTCTTTGCTGCGTTTAATGGCTGGAACAGGCATGGAAAAATTTCCAGCCACATCAACAGGAGGAACAACGGCATGTAATCTTGAATTGATAATGTCAGAAGATGCAGACTACGAGATCGTTGTTACATTTATGTCAAGATACTTGGTAGAAATGCATGTACTTGAATGTATAGAGGCTGCATTGGAATTCTGTATTTCGGAAAAATGTAAGGATTTAGAAAAAAAACGTAATGACATATCTAACCGGCTGTTTTCGAACCGGGATTTAATTTTTAGAATGTCCTATATAATTGGTGATTTGAGTTTGAAAGATAAAAAAAAGGACCAGCTAGATGAAGAATTTGAGGAAGAAGATATTGAAAGGGCACCCATGAATATCCAGCATGATATAGAGAGTCTGTTAGAAAGCGTAAACAGTTATATTGACCGCTTGATTCAAATTGCACAGGACAAGTATAAAAATAATATTGACATTGGGGATGAAACTTTTAATTCTGCTGAAGAGAATGATATTTTAAGCTTAAGAAATGAGATAGTGGAAGATATCATGGCAAGGTTCCGGCTGCTAGAGGGGGGAGAAAAATTAAATTCAAAAGGCAAGTGGACAAATGCATGGTATTTCAAAACGAAGGACCGGGAGGAATTTATCCGGACAATAAAAAGATTTACAAGTAATAGCTGGAGGGCTTGGGGAAGCCTGTTGTCACCTATTGTTAAAACAATGAGGGTAAAAGGAAGGTTTAAGCCAGAATTTTGTGAAGAGGTGCCAAGATTGGTGCTGTTTGATGGGCAGGGATTAGGATATAAAACAGCAATGTCTTCCATGCCAACAAATGTCATTGAATATTTTAGAAAATCGGATGGTATAGTGATAGTGGACGATGCCCAACACCCCATTTCGGAAAATGTCAAAATGGCTATACGGACTGTAATAGAATATGGTTACTCAGAAAAGGTGTGCTTTGCTTTTACACATATGGACTTAATGGCGGGAGATAACTTCGGAAATTTTTCTGATAAGCGGCATCATATATGGGTAGTGCTGGATTCTTATATTAGTGATATAAGACGCCAGAATAAGGATGTTTTATCTGGAACCGAGGCTGCACAGATGATGGGGTCTTGCTTTTATTTTTCTGGGTTGGATTCGCAAGGGATAACAAAGGTTTCTAAAAAATATGGTAATGATTTGATTGCCCGATGGAAGGACAAGCTTCAAAATAGCATTACTGTGGATATGATTTCTCTGTCCTATGATATGATGACTTTGATTGCACATTTAAAGGAGGGAATTAAGAATTATAGAACGGCGTGGGGGAACAAAATAGGCTGCCCGGCAAAAAAGGAAGAAACAGTACATTGGAGCAAAGTACGGGCGTTAACTAGGAGATTAGGATATTTTGGTGAGGACAATTACCAGCTGGAATTAATGCCATTAGCTGATTTTAGTGCATCTATTAGAATGCGGCTTAATATCTATTTGAACTGTCCGGTGAAAGTTGAACCAGATATAGCACAAGAGGATAAAAAGATTATTCTGATTAATACAATAAAAAGTACAATTAATGGGAAATTGCAAGACTTTATTAAAAGCGGAATGTGGGACGCACCAGACCAGCTCCAGAGATGGAAAGATGCATACAATTATACAGGCAAAGGATCGGCTGTAAAGCGGGCAGTCAAAGTGAATGAAATTTTTGAATTTGGGGCGCCTCAAATTGATTTGTTTTATTATAATATGACTGATGCACAAAAAGAGTATATTTCAAAAGTTATTGATATTGTAGAAGGTACACTTGAGCAATATCAATGTAAATTAGGAAGATTTCAGTTTTAGCTTAGCTGTAGAGCATATATATTGTTTTACAGTTTTAGTTTTCTTGATAGTTGTGGCAAAAAATGGAACAACCTATTGACAAGACGGATTCTGTGGTATATTATAATGTAAAGAATTGCCACAACCTTGCCACAACATTTGATCAGGCTATGAAGATGTTTTCTAAAATGGAAGTACATATAATAATGCAAGAGGAAAGAAAATGCCAGAAAGCGGAGGTGGATGCAGCATGGTGAAAGGAGTGATACATAAATGCACCAGGAAATGTCCCTGGCATAAGCAATGCTTTGTCTGTAAGACGGAAAAGGAAGTCGTAGAAGATGTTGTAGTGCTTCATAAATGCAAAGTGACTAAAGAAGATATACCAATCCATTTGGGAAAACGGGGAAAAATTAAGTGAAATAATTTGTTTACAACTTAATACCGTGACTAACTTGTAAAAACAGCCACCTGGATGTGCTGATATCACAGTAGTTCTACTATGAAAGGAATATTCGTAGAATATTGTGAAATTAGTGCGTTCTGGTGTTTTTTTGATTGTGGCAAATATGGCATTTCATATGTGTCTGGGTAAGATGTTTTTAGAAAGAATTCATAAAGCTTTGTATTGAACAGAATTTTAGATATGCAAATAGGTTACAGTTGTGGGTTCGGGATATAGATAAAGAAAAAATAATATAATTTTGTGGAGGAAAAAGCCGTGAAAGAAAGGATAAAATTTGTTTTAAAGTTTGCAAAACCACATAAATGGAAATTTATTATTATGTTACTTAGTATCATTTTGGCTACCATAACGCTTATGATATTGCCATTTATTATTGGATGGCTGGTCGATGAGGTACTCAATTCTCAAAATATGACGCATTTTATTTACATTGTAAGTATATATGGAGTGGTATATATTTTTAACCAGGCGATGTATACGATAGTGAATATTATGGAAAAAGTAACCAGCACAACATTTCTATTCGATATAAGAGCGGAACTGTATTCCAGAATTTTAAGATTTAAGGGCAGCTGTTTAGCAAGTATGTATAGCGGCGATACAATTAGCAGAATGGGATATGATGTTGACCAGATTATGACCATGATAAGTATTAATTTATTTGGATTGGTATCAAATTTCATTAATATAGTTATTGCTCTTGTATTTATATATTGTGCAAATATATGGATGGGGGTTTTTACTACAGCCGCAACTCCCATAATCATATATGTATCAAGAATTTTTTTCGGAAAAGCGAAAAGGATGAATTCCCATATTATCAGGAAAAAGGGAATATTATCATCCTGGACATTTGAAATTTTAGGCGGAATGCAAGAAATAAAGCTTTTACATGCTTCCAAACAGATTCTTTCAGAATTTATTCGAAGGAATATTGAAATAGCTAGAATGAGTATTGGTTTAAATAGAATAGAAGTGGAGGCAGAGCGGCTTAATGCTGGAATATTGGTGATAGCGCAGATGTGTATGTTTACAATTGCAGCTTTTCTGGTAAAAGCCAGCCAGCTTACCATAGGTGGGGTTACAGCCTGTTTCGCTTATTATGCGAACTGCATTACAACGTTTAACAGTATTAACTCAAAAATACTGTCTCTCTCGTCCAATATGGTTTCATGTGATAGGATAATGGAGTTATTTAATGCCCCGTTGGAAGAAGAAGGTGCAGAACATTTAAATAAGCAGGAAATTCTTAATAGTAATAAAGAACAGATTGTAGGAAGCATTGAGTTTAAAAATGTTTCATTTTATTATAATAAGGAACGGAGTGTATTTAAAAATCTTTCATTCCGAATCAATCCATGTGAAAAAATCGCTATAGCAGGGAACAGCGGAGCGGGAAAAAGTACTTTAGTAAATTTATTGTGCAGGATTTATGATGTCAATGACGGAAATATATTTGTGGACGGTAAGGATATCATGGAATATGATATTAAATATTTGCGCAGGCAGATAGGAGCCGTTCATCAAAACAGTATTATTTTTAACGGTTCTATAAGATTTAATTTGCAGTTTGCCTGGGACATGTTTCAGGATGATTTATTGTGGGAAGCACTTAAAATGGCAGGCTTGTATGATTTTGTGAGCAGTTTGGAGGATGGCCTGGATACCATTGTTGGAACTGGAGGCCTGAATTTTTCAGGAGGCCAGAAACAGAAAATTGCAATTGCGAGAGCATTTGTTAAAAATTCTCCAATCATGATTTTTGATGAATCGACTAGTGCGCTAGACAATGAGTCTGAAATGATAATAAAAAAATCATGGGAATTACTTGGAAAAAATCATACATTGCTTATTATTGCACACAGATGGTCTACAATAATTAATTCAGACAGGATTATTGTTTTTGAAGATGGAAAAGCCGTAGGTTTTGGTAAACATGAAGAGTTACTTCAGACCTGTGAAACGTATAATAAACTTTTCCAGGATCAGTATCCGGAAAGTATGGCATAGTAATCTCACGGAATACCCAGAGATTATATAAGAATCCAAAGTAACCAGATTATAGAAATCATAGGAAAAAAGAGGGGGATTATTTTGAAAGGACAATCAGACCGTATCAAAACTTTGAAAAAAATCTTTAGATTACTGGGTAAAAAAAAGGTACTATTATACTGGCTTCTGTTTTTTAAAAGCCTTGATTTATTACTTGGTATTGTACAACCATTTTTCTATTACATATTTATTAATAATGTGATTGTTAAGGGCAAAACCAGTCATCTGCCAATTGTTATTGCTGGTTATTTGTCTATTTTTTTGTTACAGACATTATTGGTTAAGTTTACCAGAATATCGTATAATACTTTATTTATTAAACTAAAGATAGAATTGCGGGTTAATATCTTGAAAATATACATTAATATGAAAGCAGGTTCTTATACAAAATATAGTACAGGTGATTTGGAAAACAGAATTGACCATGACGTTGAATTGTTTGAAACTTTTTTACAGAAACATGTGATGGATTATTTTTTCCCGGTTTCAAAAATTTTAGTGATATCTGTAATATTATTTGCAATGAACCAGACATTAACAATTATTGGTTTTATTGTCATTCCATTTTCTTTCTGGTTAGTACAGATTATCGGCAAGAAGGCAAACCAGGTATCAGAGGAACAGCGTAAATTTGAAGGAGAGTATGACAGCTTTTTAAATAATTCCTTTCAAAATTGGGCTGATATAAAAACAAATAATTTAGATATATGCATGGAGGCAGAATTCGGCAGGTATAGAAGGATTCTTGCAAAACTAATAGTTAAGAGCCAAATATATATTGCTCTTAACTGGCTATTTATTGCATTTAAAGATTATTTTGTCACTAGAATGAATCTTTATTTTGTAGGAGGATTGCTGATTGTCCGCAAAAAACTTACCGTTGGAATCCTGCTTACCTATATGGATTACTTTATCCAGTTGGTGGATAACATTACGTCTGTTGTTAATTCAATTCTTGATTTCAGTGCCCAGAAACCTAATATTGAACGTGTATTTGGGATTCTGGAACTAGAATATAACGTAAAGATAAGGGCTGCAAATTTGGAAGATAAAATAACTTTTTCGAATGTCAGCTTTCGATATAATGATAACCAGGGATTCATTATCAATTCATTAAATATGACCATTTATCCTGGCGAGCACATTGCAATTGTAGGCAGGAGTGGTTGTGGAAAAACGACCTTAGCCAATTTGCTGACGGGAGTATATGAGCCATGTGGTGGTGAAATTCTGATTGGCAACAGGCGGGTTTCTGAACTGTCCCATAAGAGCATAAGTAGTAAAATTGGTATTGTCTCTCAATTTTCCCAGATGTTAAATCTCTCCATCAGGGAAAATCTATTGCTTGCAAAAAGACATGCAAGTGAGGAAGAGATTAGAGATGCTTGTGAGAAAGCGGACATCCTGTCATTTATTGAGAGCCTGCCTGATAAATTTGAAACGAATATTGGTGAGCGTGGTATCAAATTATCTGGCGGACAAAGGCAGCGGCTATCAATAGCAAGGCTGTTGTTGCGGAATCCAGATATCATTATTTTTGATGAATCAACTAGTTCATTGGACAGTCATAGTGAAAATGAGATATTAAAAACGATTCGTTTACTCTCTGGCAGCAAGACAATCATAACGATTGCACATAGACTTTCAACAGTTCTAATCAGTAACAGGGTTGCTTTAATGGAAGATGGAAAAATTGTTGCAATAGAAAGTCCTTCTAATATGTTTATAGAAAATGGAAAGTTTAATGCATTATTTAAGTAAAATGCGCATTGAGTACGGGATTTAAAAATGTATTGACAACAGCAGAAAAAACGTATATACTGTACTTATCGAAAAAGTACACATATAACAGAAAGCACACAGAGAGGGGTGGATAAATGGAAATAATCATAAGCAATAGCAGTGACAGGCCTATTTATGAGCAAATATGTATGCAGGTCAAAAATTTAATTATGAACGGAACTTTATCTGCTGGTGAAGCATTACCGTCTATGAGGGCATTAGCTAAAGACCTGCATATTAGCGTTATTACTGTCCAAAGAGCTTATGAAGATTTGGCCCGTGACGGATTCATAGAAACTGTATCTGGAAAAGGCAGCTTTGTTGCAGCCCAAAACAAGGAGTTTATCCAGGAAGAACAGTTGCGTATAGCAGAAGAATTATTACAAAAGGTTGCGGAAATCGGCAGGGCGCATGGAATCAGCTATGAACAAATGGTCAATATTTTAAAGTTGTTTTATGAAGAATAAGCAGGAGGTAAGTTATGGAAAAAAACAACATTTTAGTACGGGGTTTATGCAAACAGTTTGACGGTTTTTTGTTAGACCATGTTTCATTTAAAGTCCCGAAAGGCAGAATCGTTGGCTTCATTGGTGAAAATGGGGCTGGAAAGAGTACGACTATTAACCTGATACTTGATGAATTAAAGATGGATAATGGGCAGATACAGATTTTAGGTATGGAAAACACAAATTCCACTATCAAAAAGGATATTGGGGTTGTATTTGATGAGTGCAACTTCCATGACGTATTTAATACATCAGACATTGAAAAAATATTATCCGGCGTATACCAGTCATGGGACGGAAACCTTTACAGACAGTACCTGCAAAAGTTTAAAATTCCTGAAAAGAAGCAAATAGGCTCTTTTTCAAAAGGAATGAAGATGAAGTTGTCTATTATCTGCGCTATGGCACATAAGCCAAAGCTGCTGATTTTAGATGAAGCGTCTACGGGGCTTGACCCGGTTGTGCGTGATGAAATGCTGGATTTATTTTTGGAATTTATACAGGACGAAGAATGTTCTATCTTCTTTTCATCCCACATTACATCGGATATACAAAAAATTGCAGACTATGTTATCCTGATTCATCAGGGTAAAATTATTTTTGAGGAACAAAAAGACGACCTTATTTATAATTATGGGATAATGAAATGTGGGAAAGAAAAATTTGCTTCCATTTCCCCAGATGACTATATTATCCACAGGGTTACAAATGTAAGTGTAGAATGTCTTGTCCGTGACAGGGAAGCAATAAAAAACAAATATAAGAATATTGTTGTTGATAACGCAACACTGGAAGATATTATGCTTTTTTACATTAAAGGAGGTGCAGCATGAAAGGGTTGATTTACAAAGATATTATGATTTTCTTTAAGAGTATTGACAAAAAACTGGTTCTGATAGCTGCTGGCGCAATTATACTGCTCATGGTTAATACTGGCGTTTATGCGGGACTGTTTGCGTCTGTAATGTTTGCAATGACAATAGGTATGCAAAATATAATGAGTTTTGTAAGTGATGAAAAGGCAGGATGGAAAAAATACCAATTGGCAATGCCTTTAAATGCAATTTCAGTTGTAACAAGTAAATACATTTCAGTTGTCTGCACATTGGCAGTGAGTCTTGTGGGAAGTGTTTTGTTCAATCTTTTATCCAATATTGCTTTTCAGAACTTTAATACTACTATTTGGGAAGTTTCAGTGGCTGCATCTGTCATTGTTCCGTTATTATGGACTGGAATCTGTCTGCCATTAACCTATTGGGCTGGTTTTCATTCTGCGCAGACAATGGGGATTATTGTAGTGGTTCCCATGTTCTATTTTATTAAATACTTTGAAGATGGGGCTGGATTTTCAGCTATGGCAAATTCCATATCTGCTTATGTTGTTGTGGCAGGAGTTGCGGTAATAGTTCTCTTTATAATTTCTATGATAATAAGCATGATAGGCTATAAAAGAAAAAAATAGAAAAGGACAGCCACAGTGATTCCAGTTGCTGAAAGCACTGCTAGTTACTATGAACAGCGTAGCTGTGAATAGTAACAAATTTTATGAAACGGACGTGTAATCTCCTTCAAACACATAGATTTTTGCCAGCATTTATGATAATATAGAATTAATTATTTTTAATACTGGCAAGAGGGAATAATCTGGAAAGTGCAGATAATGGAGGGAGATTATTATGTTTGAGATTAAGGGAAAGGTAAATACGGCAGTATGTTATGCAAATACTATAGAGGAAGAGGCAATAGAGCAGATAAGCAGGATGTGTGATTACGAATTTACAGAAGGAAGCAAAATCTGCATTATGCCAGATGTACATGCTGGAAAGGGATGTACTATTGGCACAACAATGACAGTACATGGAAAGGCTGTGCCAAATATTGTTGGCGTTGATATTGGCTGTGGCATGTATACAATTAATATTGGCAAAGCAGACATTGACTTTGGAAAGGTGGATGAGGCAGCGCATTATATACCTTCTGGAATGAATGTATGGCAGGGCAGGCAGGAACGTTTTAACCTCCAGGAGCTTGTCTGTTACCGCAGCCTCCGGGATACAAAATATCTGGAGAGAAGCCTTGGAACACTTGGCGGTGGTAACCATTTTATTGAAATAGACCAGGCAGCAGATGGTACAAAATACCTTGTTATCCATACAGGCAGCCGCAACCTTGGCAAGCAGGTAGCAGAGCTTTACCAGCACCTTGCTGTAGAGCTCCACTCTGGCAAGGAAGAGTATTTTAAGAAAAGGGATGAAATTATAGCCACTTATAAGGCTGAAGGACGCAGGAAGGAAATACAGGCAGCATTAAAGGAGCTTACATGGGAAAAAAGGGATTGTTTTATACCAGATGATTTATGCTACCTTTATGGCACTTACTTTGATGATTACATGCATGATGTGGAAGTTTGCCAGCAGTTTGCAAGAAGAAACCGTGAAAAAATTGCAGAAGTGCTTTTAAGCCGTATTGGGGCAGAAGCAGGTGAATCATTCCACACAATACATAATTATATTGATACAAAAAATATGATTTTAAGGAAAGGTGCAATATCTGCATATAAAGATGAAAAAATATTAATCCCAATAAACATGAGGGATGGAAGCGTGCTTGCAACAGGCAAGGGAAACCCGGACTGGAATTATTCTGCCCCGCATGGTGCAGGCAGGCTTATGTCGCGTACAAAAGCTAAAGAAACATTAAGCATGGAAGAATATAAAAATGTAATGAAAGGGATTTATACAACATCTGTAAACGAGGCAACACTTGACGAAGCACCAATGGCATATAAATCTTTAGATGATATAATTGATGCAATAAAAGAGTCCGTAAATATAATTGATATTATGAAACCAGTATATAATTTTAAGGCTTCATAATTTACCTTATTTTATAGAAAACTTTATGGCAGGCTAAAGAAAGGGGATAAATATGGAAGAAACTTTATATGGGGCATATAACCCTGCTGCAATTAAGAAACAATATGATAATATACAACATGGCAAGGCACGCATGGCAGCAATAAAAAATGCTATAGAAGAGGCAGACAGAAATAAAGACATAAAATTTATGATATATTTCCGTGAGGATTTATGCGAAGAATCATGTTTTTATGGTGATGAAACAGAAATGATGGTTATATTTCCAGAAATTTTGAACCTGGCCGACAGATACCCGGATGCACCGTCAACCCAGTTTGATACTGCTTATGAAAATGCAGCAGAACATGTATTATGGGTCTATAAATGGGTAGTTGGCAGATGCTCAGCTTTTTACCAGATACCTATGGAAGACTGCATAAAGTTTTTTGAAGATTTTAAAAGGCGTTCCATTGCATATGGTTTTAATTTAAAACCATATTACAGGCTTTTGTATGGTTTTTACTGTGATATTGATGATGAAAAGTCAGATGAAGCCTTCTATAAATACGAGAAAATTCCAAGGGATTCAAACAGCAATTGCAAAGCATGTGACAGAAATACAGAGATAAATTTTTACCTGGATAAAGGTAATTATGAAAAAGCTGTAGAATTATCAGGGGATATTGAATCATTTAAACTGAAATGTGGAAGGGACAATTCAGCATGGCTTCGTATGAAAATAAACTTTATGTCTTATTATATGGACAATGGGAATTTTGAGGAGGCAGATAAAATTGCACATCTCCTTGAGAACAATATGAATAGCAAGACAGAGTTCCAGGCATGGGATGATATTTTAAGATGTTATTCATATACAAGGCAGGGCAGGGCGTTAAGGGTTTATAAAAAGCACTGGAAAGAGTGGCAGGATGGTACAAGCCCTTCAGACGAATTTAGTAAAACATTAAATGTATGTTGTTTCTGGAAGAAATACAGGATGGATACTGGTAAAGGCACTGTAAAGCTTGCACTTGATAAAAATTTTCCATTATATAATGAAGAAAATATCTACAGCACAGAGGAATTATATAATTATTATTATAAGAGGACAGAAGATATTGCAATAAAGTTTGATAAAAGGAATAATGCAGACAGCTACAAAAAAGAGATGCTGGAAAAATTAGATGTACAAAGGTACATAAAATGCAGTATAAGCCAGAATAATTAAAAAATAATTATGGCAAGAGGAGGGCTTGGATGAATTATAATCCAGAAGCATTAAAAAACTATTATGAAGAACTTCCCCATGGCAAACCAAAAATGGATGGCATAAGGACGGCTATAGAAGCCGCTGACCAGAACAATGATGTGCCATTTATGGTATATTTCAGGGAGCAGATGTGCTATGAAGCATGTTTTTATGGAGATACTATGTACCTGATGGTGATATTTCCAGAGATGCTGTCCATAATAGACAGATATCCTGATACACCATCAACGCAGTTTGATACCGCTTATATAAATGCACTTGACCATATATTATGGATATATAAATGGTTAATTAGTGAATGCTGCAATTTTTACCAGGTTTCAATGGATGACTGTTTAAAATTTTTTGAAGATTATAAGCAGCGTTCTGTTTCATTCGGATATAATTTAAAACCATATTACAGGGCACTTTATTGTTTTTATACTTTTGATAAAGAAAAACAGGCAGAGGCTTTCCATAAGTTTGAAAAAATCCCAAGGGATGCAAACAGTGACTGCGAGGCATGTGAAAGAAACACAGAGATAGAATTTTATCTTGATAAAGGTGATTTTGGCAAAGCACTGGAATTATCAAAAGATATTGAGGATTTTAAATTAAAATGCGGAAATTACTGGGATGCATGGCTGCGGATGAAGATATCTTTTTTTGAATATTACCTTAATAATTGTATGTTTGAAGAAGCAACAGAAATAGCAGGAATACTTGAACGCAGGATTAATAAAAAAACTGAATACCAGGTATGGGGTACTATTATGAACTGTTATGCCCATACAAAACCTGGCAGGGCACTCAGGGTTTATAAAAAACACTGGAAAGAATTAGCATTAGAAAACGCTACACCTGATAGTACGTTTGATTCTGCATGTAATGTATGCTGTTTCTGGTACAGGATAAAAAGTGATGGCAGGGAAACTGTAAAATTGCAGTTAAACAGGACTTTTCCATTATATAGTGAAGAAAATATATATAATACAGAAGATTTATTTAATTATTATTACAACCTGGCAAAAGATATTGCAGAAAAATTTGATAAAAGAAACGGTACTGGCAGATATATGGAAACCCTGGTAAAATCATTAGATATAGCAAAAAAATAAAAAAGATTAATATAGAGAAATGAGGTATATTTAGACATGGAAGATTTTCGTTTTAAAGTTAATTTAGGAGGCATGATTGAAATTTTATCTGACCACTTATACAGCAGCCCTGATGTGTATATAAGAGAACTTTTACAGAATGGTGTTGATGCAATTAATGCAAGAAAAAACCACGAAAAAGATACAGGGGTTCTGGAAGGTGCAGAAACTCCAGGCGGTTTTATCACACTTGGCATAGAAGAGGGTAAAAAACTGGTTTTTACAGATAACGGGCTTGGGCTTACAGAGTCTGAAATCCACCAGTTCCTTGCTATTATTGGTGAATCATCTAAAAGAAATTTAACTGACGGGAGGATACATACTGATTATATTGGAAGGTTTGGCATAGGGCTTTTATCATGTTTTATGGTGTCTGATGAAATAAGGATGTATACTAAATCCAGCAAAGCAGCAGATGCACATGTGCTTGAATGGAGAGGCAAGCCAGACGGGACATATAATATAATTGACCACGGCACAGAGTGTGGGGAAGCTCCTTTCTTCAATGAAAGCCCTGGCACGCAGGTTGTGCTTATGGCAAAGCCTGGACAGGAAAATTATTTTACAAAGGAAACAATTAAAAGTCTTGTTATATATTATGGGATGCTGCTGCCTTTCCCGGTTATAATAAAGCAGGATGGCAAAGAAGAACAGATAAACCCTGTATACCTTCCATGGGAAGGCAGGGAAACTAATAAAAATGAACTTATGCTTTTTGGAAACATGATGTTTGCAGAACCTGGGGCTGGAATGGCAGGAAGCATGGGACAGCAGTTTTTTGACTGTGTGCCATTCCATTCAGAAGAAGGGAATGTATCAGGCGTGGCATATATTGTAAATTATGCAGTACAGCCTACGGCAAAGAATAACCACCGCATTTACTTAAAAAACATGCTTCTTACTGAAAAAGGGGAGAACCTTATACCAGACTGGGCAGTATTTACAAAGTGCATTGTAAATGCAATGGATTTACGTCCTACTGCATCAAGGGAAGGTTTTTATATTGATTCAGTACTTTCTAAGGCAAGGGATTCCATAGAAGACAGTCTTATTGAATACATCAAGGACATGGCAGAAACAGAGCCGGAATTATTTGACAGGTTTTTCTCTATACACAGGCTTTCCCTTATGTCACTTGCACTTGTATCACCTAAACTTTTTACAATAATTGCAGACCATTGTGAATTTGAAACAACAAGGGGCACATGTACAGGGTATGCTTTAAGGACAATGAATGGACCATTAATTTATGCACCTACAGAAACTAAATATAAACAGCTTTCACAGCTTTTCTTTGCACAGGACAAAATGCTTATAAATGTTTCATATGTATATTCATATGAAATCCTGGTGCAGATAGGGGAAACATATGATATCGAAGTAATGGCAGTAGAGGACTGGAATATAGAAGACCTTATGAAAGACCTTACGCCTGATGCACAGGATGATACATTTGACTTTATAAGGGCAGCAGACCGTGTTTTAAAACAGTATGACTGCCGTGCAGAGATAAAGAATTTCCCTCCAGCCAACCAGCCTGTATTTTACCTTATTGATGAAAAGGCATTATTTAAAAGGCAGATTGCAGCAGCGCGTGCCAGTGCAGACTCTATCTTCCACAATATGCTTGATGCATTTGCAGAAGATATAGGGGACGATACAGTGGCAATACTCTATTTTAACTATGAAAACCCATTGGTTAGAAGGCTTGCCGCCCAGGAAAACGAAGCTGATATAAGGCTTCTTGTAGAAATCCTTTATATACAGGCATTACAGATAGGCGGCTTCCCGCTCCACCATAATGAGCTTGGTGTTTTAAACAGAAATATACTGGCACTTATGGACAAAGGGATGGATTAAAAGCATGAGTCTGGTAAAAAAGAGGTAATGAACTTAATATGGCATTTGCAAATGTTTGTTAAGACAGATTAATTATAAACTTAAACATGGACATACAAGGGAGGTGTCTTAATGGGAGATAATGCATATAACCCAAGAAGGCTTATTAATAATTATGAACAGATGGGATATGGAAAAGCAAGGACAGATGCGGTACGTTATGCAATGGAACAGGCTGATTTAAATAATGATTTATACCATATGCTTTATTTCAGGATGGTGCTGTGCGATGAAACAGAATGGTATGGAAACGGGCTGGATAACTTTACAGCTTTTCCAGAACTTCTGGCAATTATAGATAAAAACGCAGTAGAAGGGCAGCTGCCAGAACAGGAATTTTATAGTATTATAGGAGATATACTTTGGACTTATGAGAGCCTGCTTTCCCTGTGTACTGAATATTACCAGATTCCGTTTAATGACTGTGTAAACTTCCATAATGATTTTAAAAAGCGCTGGATTGCATATGGGCGCAGCCCAAGAGAACCTTACAGGATGATGTGCGTTTTCTATGATGAAGCAGGTTGTACTGGCCAGGCAGGTGAAGCACTGTCATTGCTTAAGGCGAGCCATATGGAGAGTTATGACTGCCCAGGCTGCATTGCCAATACAGAGCTGGCATATTATCTTGCAACTGGCAGAAAAGAAGAAGCAGACAAGCTTGCAGCAAAAATTGAGGATGGCACTTTGACATGTGGCGGTAATCTGGGAAATTCAAACGCCATACCACGTATGCACAAGCGTTATCTTAATTATTACCTGCTTAATGGCATGTATGAAAAAGCAGCAGAAAAGGCATATATACTGGAACATTACAAAAGTGATGTTATAGACTATAAACTGTGGGCATCTTTTATGTGTGCATATGTTTATACAAATACAGGGCGTGGGCTGCGCATTTATAAAAAGCACTGGAAAGACATTGAAAATGAACAGCGTCCAGCTTATATGTATACTTCTTTTAAAGATGCGGCATGCTTTTTTATGGGACTTAAAAAAGCCAAGGATAAAGATACAGTAAAGCTGCCACTTGACAATACATTCCCATTATATAATGAAGAAAATATTTATAATATAGAAAGCCTTGCCAGCTATTATTATAAAAAAGCAGAAGATGTTGCAAAGAAATTTGACAAAAGAAATGGCACAGGCAAATATACAAGTGAACTTGAAATATCAGTTAAAAACATACTGGCTGGCAGTGTAGTGGCAGCCAGGCAGCCAGACAGCCAGGTTTAAACAGAAGAGGCTTTTATTTTGCCTTTTTATGGATAAATGCTTCCAGTTGTAATTTGACATAGCCAGCCCAGAAAGGATTTCCAGTATCTGCTGTCCCGCCAGGCAGTGCATAGAAACATATTTTGTCATGGCATGTAATATAAAACTGTGTATTATAATAGTTTTCTGGCTGGAATAATGTTAAAGAAGGAACAAACAGCCCCTCTTTTGTCCCATAGCATATGGAAGCGGCTTTTCTGCCTGTTGCTTTGCCATTTTCATAAAAATACTTTAAATTGCCATAAAACAAAGGAGCTGATAATACAGCAGCCTCTTTCCCTGCTTCCAGGTACATATCCTGTACATGGATAGTTTTTTCTTTACTGGAAGGAAACGGTATTGTTATACAGGTCTTTTTAGGGATTTGTATTCCATGTCTGAATGATATATTAATATAATTGCCCTTTCCAGGCGTGATATCTGTCACAGTAATATTGTTTCCAGCAGAAAATAAATCCCGGTATGACAGTATGCTGCATACATCAAGCATATGCATTATATCATCATGGTTGTGAAGCAGCAGCAGTTTTTCAAGCCCTTGTGCTTTATCTGGTGAAACCAGTTTAAACTGCATATACTGGGAATATACAGATATAAGCTGCCCGCCGTCATACTGGTCTTTGCGCATTATACCAAGCCAGCGTTCAAGTGATGTCTGGGAAGCACTCTTTATTGAAAGAAGTTTTTTTAATGGGCGTACCAGTAAAAGCAAATCTATAGAATATATACTGTCTTTGTCATTTAGGACAGAAAGGCAGTGTCTGTCTGGCTTTATTCCATGTTTCCTGCATTTATCCAGTATATATGGTATATCAAAAGTCCTTCCGTTAAAATGGTATAAATATTTATACTTATCCAGTATTTCCAGGAATGACAAAAGAATGTCCGGCTCACTTTTATAATTGTCTGCAAAAAACTGGCGGATATGCCATGAATTACATTTTATATCAAAAAACATTACCCCGGCCATATAAAGTGAAGAAGCCTTTGGTGAAAGCCCTGTTGTTTCTATATCAAAAAACAGTATCTCTTCTTTAGCCTGTGGAAATGTATAAATAAGCCCTGTTTGTTCTATAATGCTATCCTTAATTAACATAAGCCCCTCCTTTGTAATTCCAGTTATTCCGTCTGGATAACCTGCCACTTTGCCAGAAGACAGCAGGTTTTACGTGTCCGTCCTGGCTTTAATATACTATAACTTATAAAAAGTTGCAACATAATACATGATAAGTTATAATTATATATAGCTGTGCTGTTTATGACAGGCAGGCATACAATGCAGTTTATTATGCTTTAAGATATTTTTATACACAAGAAAGGCAGGCTTATTATTGGAAAAATTTTTTAACCAGGATGCAGCATATGAGAAGTGGGACAGAAAAAATAAAAACAGAGGAAGAGATAATTATTTTGAGGAAGAAGAAAATAAAAGTTATTTAAAGGGCCTTAAAGGCAGGGTACAGAATAACCTGAGCGGTTTTTTAAGGATAGCGCTTACTGCGTTTATGGTTCTTATACAATGTTTATTTATAATTTTTCTTCCATTTATACTGCAGAGTTTAACAGTTTATTTTTACTTTATATGGGAGATTACATCTGTAATTGTTATTGTGGCACTGGTAAACAGGAACCAGAGCCCATCATATAGGCTGGCATGGATATCTATAGTTATGCTGCTGCCATTAAGCGGTTTTATCATGTTTTACCTTTGGGGGCGGGACCGGAGCGGCAAACGCAAGCTTGACCAGCATATTTTGCACCAGATATCATATGGAAACCAGTTTTTAATCCAGGATGAAGATGTTTATATTAGTTTTATTTCAGATAACCCGGTATCTGGGCGCATGGTCAAATATATGGAAAATGAAGGTTTTCCGCTTACTGCCGGCAATGCAGTGGATTTTTACCCTATGGGTGAAGATGTGTTCGAAGAAATATTCAGGGATTTGGAAAATGCAGAGAAATTTATATTAATTGACTTTTTTATTGTTGCTGAGGGCGGAATATGGGATAAAATGCATGAACTACTTAAGCGCAAGGTTGAAGAAGGCGTTGAGGTGAAGTTTTTGTACGATGATTTTGGTGCTGCAATACGGACACGCAAGTATTTTAAGCAGATTTTAGAGCATGAAGGCTTTGAAGTCAGAGTATTTAACCCTGTCCATAAGTATACAGGCGAGCTTTATATGAATTACCGTTCCCACCAGAAAATACTTGTAATTGATGGGGAAGTAGGGTATACAGGCGGTTTTAACCTTGCGGATGAATATGCAAACCTGGTTGAGCGGTTCGGGGTCTGGAAGGATACAGGCGTGCGTATATGTGGTGATGCAGTATGGGGTCTTACGGTGGTTTTCCTCCAGATGTGGGAAGCATCAGAAAAGACAGTCAGGCATATTGATTACCTCGCATATAAAGTTACATTTCCACGCAAGTGTGGCAATGTATTCTGCCAGGTTATCTCAGACGGGCCAGCCAATAACCCGGATAATCCTATAGAAAGCATATATAACCAGATGATTGTATATGCGGACAAATATCTTTATATAACTACGCCATACCTTATAATAGAAGATTATATGAAAACTTCGCTTATAGAAGCAGTAAAACGTGGTGTTGATGTAAGAATTATTACGCCTGGCATACCTGACAAGAAAAATGTCAAGCTGCTTACTAATTATAATTATGGGCTTCTTTTAAGGGAGGGTGTAAGGATATATGAATATACACCTGGGTTTATCCATGCAAAGCAGGTGCTTACTGAAAATTCTGTTATAGTAGGCACTATAAACATGGACTACAGGAGCTTTTACCTGCACTACGAAAATGGTGTCTGGATGTCAGGAAAGGAAATACAGGAAGCTGTGAGAAATGATTTCTTCAGGACATTTGCAGAAAGCAGGGAAATAACATATGAAGAATGGCTTGACCGCCCACGCAGATGGAAGTTTGTACAGCCATTATTAAATCTTTTTTCGACTCTTTTTTAGCATAAACATATTTTTGGAAAGGAATAAACTTGTATGATGTACACAAATGTGTGTAAACACTGCCATAAAATATTTAAGTCTAAAATTAATACAATGTGTTGTAAAGAATGCAGGGACAAGGACTCAGACAAACTGGATGATATTGTACAGTATCTTAAACTATACCCTAACAGCAACGCACTGCAGATATCAGAGGAACTTGGAATACATCCATATGTTATAATAAAATATATGGAAGAGGGCTGGCTTGGTGAAGCACATGGAGAATTTTCAAAACTTCCTGATGAATGAATGTTTCTTTAAACTGGCAGCAATGCTATATATAACAGGAGGGAAGTATGTTTAATTATATTAAAGGGAAGCTGGCAGGCATTACTGGGAACAGCATCATTGTTGAAAATGGAGGCATAGGGTATGAAATATTTGTCCCTGCTGCTGGCACTGGCAATATGTGGCAGGCAGGGCAGGAAGTCAAGGTTTATACATACCTGCATGTAAGGGAAGACCTGGTACAGCTTTTTGGGTTTATGGACAAAGACGGGCTGGATATGTTTAAAATGCTTATTACTGTAAGCGGGATAGGGCCTAAGGGTGCGCTTGGCCTGCTTGGTGCAATGGACGCAGACAGCCTAAGGTTTGCGGTTCTTGCAGATGATGCAAAGGCAATAGCCAAAGCACCAGGAATAGGGATTAAGACTGCCGGCAGGCTTATACTTGAACTTAAGGATAAACTTAAGATTAAAGAAGTAACAGAGGCAGCGCTTACACATGGTGAGGAAAAGGCAGCATCTAGGGATAGTAACATGCAGATGGTTTCTGATGCTGCTGAGGCACTGGCAGCCCTTGGATATTCCCCTGCTGAGGCAATGAAAGCTGCCAGGGCAGTGGACAGCAGTACATATACAACTGTTGAGGAGCTTTTAAAACTCAGCCTCAAAAATATGTAGTATAAACAGAAGACAGTATTTTTAATTATTATTTGTGCCGCTGGAAGCGGCATGGGGGATTTTTATGGCTAAAAGGACAATTACTACAGAGTTTACTACAGAAGATGCGGGAATTGAAGCAAGTTTAAGGCCTAAGTTCCTTAAAGATTATATAGGGCAGGAGAAAGTAAAGGGCAAACTGGAAATATACATAGAGGCAGCAAAACAGAGAAATGACCCACTTGACCATGTGCTTTTATACGGGCCTCCAGGTCTTGGGAAAACTACACTTGCGGGTATTGTTGCTAATGAGATGGGGGTTAATATCAAAGTTACAGCAGGACCTGCTATTGAAAAACCTGGTGAAATGGCTGCAATACTTAATAACCTCCAGGACGGCGATGTGCTTTTTGTGGATGAGATACACCGGCTGGACAGGCAGGTGGAAGAAGTCCTTTACCCTGCAATGGAGGATTATGTTATAGATGTAGTTATAGGCAAAGGGGTGTCTGCACGTTCAATACGGCTTGAACTGCCTAAATTTACGCTTATTGGCGCAACAACACGTGCAGGGATGCTTTCTGCACCTTTAAGGGACAGGTTCGGGGTTGTGGACAGGCTGGAATTTTATACTGAGGAAGAACTGGCAGAAATAATTAAAAGCTCAGCAGTAAAACTGGAGGTAAATATTGATGAGGATGGCGCATCAGAGCTTGCAAGAAGGGCAAGGGGCACGCCAAGGCTTGCCAACCGCCTGCTTAAGCGTGTCAGGGATTTTGCACAGATAAAATATGATGGCAATATTACAAAAGAAGTGGCAGACTTTGCGCTTGACCTTTTGGAAGTTGATAAATCAGGGCTTGACAATACAGACAGGCTGGTATTAAAAACCCTGATAGAAAACTTTGGCGGCGGGCCTGCCGGGGTTGATGCGCTTGCGGTTTCAATAGGTGAAGATGCAGGGACGCTTGAAGATGTATATGAACCCTACCTTGTACAGAAAGGGTTTATATTAAGGACTTCAAGGGGGCGTGTGGCATCTGCGGCAGCGTACAGGCACTTTGGCATGGAAATGCCTAAAGAAATTTAAGCAGTTCATTATGCAGTGTCCTGGCACGCTGCTTCCATGTATGGTTTTCTAATGCATATACAAATGCGTCCTGCTGCAGCATTTCCATATGGCTGTTATCACTTAAAAGGTTTTTTACAATAAACGGTAGCATTTCAAGCTGTTTCAGTCCATAGAATACTACATTTTTATTTGGTGACAGTATTTCATCAAGATATTTGCTGTGGTCAGTCAAACATACTGCACCATTAAGCATAGAATTAAATATGCGGTCATGTGCGCCGTCTTTAAACCATGGCATTACGTTAAGGGAAATTTTGCTTTGTGATATAGCTTCCAGGCATTCTTTAGAAGTGGTATAAGGTGAATATGTAAGGTTTTCAGGATGCCGGCAGCACAGGCGTTCCCATCCCTTGCCAACACAGTGCACTTTTAACCCGTTATCAATAAGCGTCTTAATAACGAGCCCCCTGAAATAAAATCTTATATACGTATCTATAAATATCATATTAGGGAGGACTTCACGCATCTGGTCTTTAGTTGCATCTGGGATTTCCCTGTATATATGGCGTTCAATAACTAAATCACATGGCTGGTCTGGATGTGATATAAGGTCATCTATTATCCCGTTATAAAAATCAGCATATTCTTCGCCATTACGCATAATATATTGGTCAAATTCTTCAGGAGGTGTGTAGTTTCCGGTAAAAATAATGTCATATGGGCGGCTGGCTATATCCTGGAAACTGCCATCAGGAAAAAGCGGTGTGCCTCCAAGCGGCAGGAACATAGAGCTTTTAATATCAGGATAATATTTTTTAAGATATTTGGCATGATACCTGTCTATTGATATACTGTAATATATATTAGGAATTATTTCAAATAGTTCCGGGTAATAGAACGGATGGTCTACAACTATATTTACACAAGGGATTTTCTTTTTGTCCCATATAGATATGCCCTGGACATCAAAAAGTGAAGTTTCATAATGTATGCCATCAAAGTTAAAGGTGACAAGGATTGTATCAAAAGAGTCTGCAAATTTATAAAGGGCTTCAGCACTTTCTTCTTCCGCTGTCTGGTCAAACAAAAAAGTTTTGTAGCCAAGTTCTTCAAATCCCTTTTTTAACTGGCATGAAAAGTATTCAAGAGTTTCGGTACCACCAGCCATTAACACAATCTTATGCCTCATAAAAATTTTTCCTCCCTGAAAATATAATTATGTCCAGCCTTTTATTAAAAGCAGGCACATAACCTTATTATACCAGAAAGTCCACAGGGGCGCTATATATATTTCCAGTTATTTTGTGTTTGCAAGCCCCTGTCGAAGTATGCGGAGAAACCGGCCGGTAAACGGAAGGAAGATATCTGTCGTAACAGTTCAGCCTTCAGTAGTAATTAAGCTGTGATATGGACTTATGCGCCTTAATATAGTACAATATTTGATAAATTTAGGGCAAATGCTGGGATTATATGTTATAATTAAAGAATAAAATATTAAAAAGCCTTATACAAAAGTTTTTGGAATGGAGGATTTTATGAAGATTAAATTTACTAAGATGCATGGGTGTGGGAATGATTATGTATATGTAAACTGCATGGATGAGGTTTTAGATAATCCTTGTGAGGTATCACGTTATATTAGTGACAGGCATTTTGGAATAGGTTCAGACGGGCTTATTCTAATCTGCCCGTCTGATGTTGCAGATTTTAAAATGGTAATGTATAATGCTGATGGTTCAGAAGGAAAAATGTGCGGCAACGGTGTGCGTTGCATTGCCAAATATGTCTATGAAAAGGGGCTGGCAGTTAAAGATAAGATATTACTTGAAACAAAAAGTGGTATTAAGAAACTGGACTTAATAGTAGAAGATGGCAAAGCCAGGCTTGTAAAAGTAGATATGGGTGCACCTGTATTAAAACCATTAGAAATCCCTGTCCTTGCAGATGAAAGCATGGAAAGTTTCATAGACCAGCCAGTTAATGTGGATGGCACAGAATTCAGGGTTACATGTGTATCAATGGGAAACCCCCATGCCGTTGTATTTGTAGATTATACAGACAGTTTTGAAACTATCAAATATGGTCCTTTGTTTGAGGAACATCCTCTGTTCCCTGACAGGATAAATACAGAGTTTGTACAGGTAATTAGCAGAAATGAGATAAATATGCGTGTCTGGGAGCGTGGTTCTGGTGAAACGCTTGCATGTGGCACAGGGACTTGTGCGGCTGTTGTTGCATGTGTCCTTAATGGAAAGACAGATGATGAAGTAACAGTACACCTTTTAGGAGGGGATTTATTTATAAAATATGACAGGGAAAATAATACTGTATGGATGACAGGACCGGCAGAAACTGTATTTGAAGGAGAGATAGATATTGATTTAGATTAGTGAAAGAAAGGGGATTATCAATGAAGCTGGATGATTTGCTTAAAAATCTGGAATATACATGTATACAGGGTGGTATAACTAGTGTAGAAGTTTCTGGGATTGTATATGACTCAAGAAAAGCATCAGAAGGGGATTTGTTTGTATGTATAAGCGGCGCTGTTGCAGACGGCCATAGTTTTGCCAGGGAAGTGGCAGGCAAGGGGGTGTCTGTAATAGTTGCAGAAAAACCTGTTGATGTGCCTGCTTCTGTAACTGTAATACAGGTAAAAGACAGCCGTATTGCACTTGCAGGGCTTTCAGCAGAATATTTTGGAAACCCTGCAGACGGGCTTGTGACTATAGGGATTACAGGCACTAAAGGCAAAACCACAACAACATATATGATACGTTCTGTACTTGAAGCCTCTGGCATAAAAACAGGGTTAATCGGGACTATAGAAACCATAATAGGTGACAGGCATATACCTTCGTCCAATACCACGCCAGAATCCTATATTATACAAAAAACCTTCAGGGAAATGGTTAATGCAGGCTGTAGGTGTGTTGTTATGGAAGTTTCATCACAGGGGCTTATGCTGCACAGGACTGGCGGCTTTATATTTGACTATGGCATATTTACAAACCTTGCGCCAGACCATATAGGCCCTGCTGAACATAAAGACCTGGCAGATTATATACACTGTAAAAGCCTTTTATTCAGCCAGTGCAGGCATGGCATATTTAATGCTGATGACAGCCACCTGGATAAAATAATGGAACACCATACATGTGATGTGGAAACATATGGTTTTGGCAGCAATGCAGATTTAAGGGCATCTTCTGCCAGGCTGGAAATGGAAGATGGGAGGCTTGGCGTTTCTTACCATCTGGACGGACTTGCAGAAATGGATGCAAAAATTAGTATGCCTGGTAAATTTAGTGTATATAATTCCATGATAGCTGTTGCAATATGCAAACATTTCAATATTCCAGATGATACAATATTAAAATCACTTTCCCAGGTATGTGTAAAAGGCAGGGTGGAACTGCTGGATGTATCACCAAAATTTACAGTAATGATAGATTATGCGCATAATGCAATGAGCCTGGAAAGCCTTTTAGAAACGCTTAATGAATATAAACCAGCAAGGCTTGTATGCCTGTTTGGCTGTGGGGGCAACCGTTCCAGGGAAAGGCGTTTTGAAATGGGGGAGGTGTCTTCTAGGATGGCAGGCCTGACAATAGTTACTTCTGATAATCCACGTAATGAAGAACCAGAAGCCATAATTGAAGATATTGTAACAGGAGTAAAAAAAGCAGGCGGAGAGTATATTACAATTACTGGCAGGCCGGAGGCAATACGCTATGCAATTGAAAATGCCAAAGAAGGTGATGTAATTGTGCTGGCTGGCAAGGGACATGAAGACTACCAGGAAATAAAAGGTAAAAAATACCATATGGATGAAAGGGAACTTGTAGCGGACGTTGTGCGTGATGGCAATTTTATCCGCTAAATTTTTTACTTTGACAAGAATGGGGGATATATGATATTTGCTGACATAATTCTTGATATATCTGTTAAAAGCCTTGATAAAACATTCCAGTATATTGTGCCTTCATGCCTTGAGGATGAAGTAAAAACAGGCTCACTTGTAACAGTGCCTTTTGGCAATGGCAACAGGCAGCTTAAAGGCTATGTTATTAATTTAACAGACACGCCAAAGTTTGACCCGGCAAAGACCAAAAGCATTACAGGCATTGAAAAAAATGCCGTGCCGGCGGAGTCACACCTGCTTGCCCTGGCAGGCTGGATTAAGGAAAATTATGGTGCATCAATGAATGATGCAATTAAAGCTGTAATGCCTGTAAAAAAAGAGGTTAAAGAACAGGTTAAGAGGACAGTTTACCCGCTTGTAGGCCGTGAAGAGATGGAAAAACTTGCCGCAGGATTTGAAAAGAAGCATAATACAGCAAGGGCAAGGGTTTTAAGGTGCTTTGCCAGCCTGGACAGCAGCATATATTATAATGGCATTGATTACAACTATATAACCAAAAACCTTAAATGCCCTAAATCTGTAATTGACGGCCTGGGGCAGATGGGCATTACCAGTACCAGTTCAGCCAGGCAGTACCGCAACCCTGCAAAACATGAGGCCCCTGCCAGTACCAGGCATGTCCTTAATGATGAACAGCAGTATATTGCAAGTACAATCCTGTCAGACTATGCAAATGGCATAAGGAAGACTTATTTAATACATGGGGTTACAGGCAGCGGTAAAACAGAAGTATATATGGAGATAATTGAGGGTGTGCTTTCATATGGCAGGCAGGTAATTGTGCTTATACCAGAAATTGCCCTGACATTCCAGACAGTAAACAGATTTTACCAGCGTTTCGGGGAAAGGGTATCAGTTATACACTCAAGGCTTTCAGCAGGAGAACGGTACGACCAGTTCCTAAGGGCTAAGGAAGGGCTGGTAGATATTATGATTGGGCCACGTTCTGCACTTTTTATGCCATTTAAAAAACTTGGGCTTATAGTGGTGGATGAAGAGCATGAAACAAGTTACCAGAGTGAAACGCCGCCAAAATACCATGCAAGGGAAGTGGCAGTACAAAGGGCTGCCATGCTTGGCGCAAGCGTGCTGCTTGGCTCTGCAACGCCATCCCTTGAAGCATATTATAAAGCACAGACAGGTGCATATGGTCTTTTTAAACTAAAAAAACGTGCCGGCGGTGCGCACCTTCCACAAGTACATATAGTGGATTTAAGGGAAGAATTTGAAAATAAAAACTATTCAGTATTCAGCAGTATTTTAAGCATGCTTATAGAAGAACGCCTGCAAAAACATGAACAGTCAATTATATTTATAAACAGGCGTGGGTATGCAGGCTTTATTTCATGCCGCAAATGCGGCAAGGCAATAGGCTGCCCGCACTGTTCCGTATCGCTTAAGCCCCATATGCATAATGGCGTTGTTGACAGGATGAAATGCCATTTCTGCGGCTATGAAATACCATTGCCTTCTGCGTGCCCTTCATGTGGTTCTAAATATATTGGCACATTTGGCATAGGCACACAGCAGGTTGAAGAAGCAGCGGAAAAACGTTTTCCAGGTGCACGCATATTGCGTATGGATGCTGATACAACAGGCGGCAAAGACGGGCACAGCAGGATACTCGGGCAGTTTGGCAGAGGTGAAGCGGATATCCTTATAGGCACGCAGATGATAGTAAAAGGGCATGATTTCCCAAATGTAACACTTGTAGGTATAATTGCCGCTGACCTTTCACTTAATGCTGGCGACTACAGGGCGGCAGAACGCACATACCAGCTTGTGGCACAGGCAGCAGGCAGGGCAGGCAGGGGCAGCAAAAGCGGTGAAGTTGTGCTGCAGACATACCAGCCATGCCATTACAGCATAGTCCATGCAGCAAACCAGGATTATGAAAGTTTTTATAACCATGAAATATCTATACGGGAAATGTTGCATTATCCGCCAGTTTCAAATATACTAGGGGTATTAGTGTTTTCTGAAAATGAAGAAAGCGCTTTAAAGCTTGCTGGAATTATTTCAGAGATAGCAGAGCAGTACCAGACTGTTACAGTGCTAGGCCCGGCAGATGCGCCAGTGGCAAAAGCAAAGGATATTTACCGCAAAATGGTCTATGGCAAATGCATGGATTATGGCACTCTCTGTTCTGTAAAAGATTATATAGAAGCCTTTAAGGAACAGGATACAGAATTCAGGGACTGTGGGATTAATTTTGAATTTAACATTAACAGGTAAGGTTGGAAAACCATTTTATGGAGGATTATTATGGCTATTAGGAAAATAAGGAAAATAGGTGATGAAATACTTGAGCATGCTACAAAGCCAGTTAAATTTATGACACCACGCACATCAATTCTTATTGGTGATATGCTTGATACAATGTATGAAGCAGGCGGCGTAGGGCTGGCGGCTCCACAGGTCGGCGTGCTTAAACAGATTGTGGTAATAGATGTGACAGAAGAAGGAAACAATCCAATAATTCTTATAAACCCTGAAATATTAGAACTTTCAGGCGAACAGACAGGGCAGGAGGCATGCCTTAGCGTACCAGGCAAATCAGGGGTGGTTACAAGAGCCAATTATGCAAAAGTAAAAGCATATGATGAAAATATGAAAGAAATAATTGTAGAAGGCAGGGATTTGCTTGCAAGGGCATTGCAGCATGAAATAGACCACCTTTCAGGAATACTATATGTTTCCAAGGTAGAAGGAGACCTTGTAGATGCCTCTGCAGAAGAGACAAAGTAATTTAAAATAACCAGGGTAAAATATAGTGAAAGGCAGAAACCTTTTGTTGTCAAGTGTTTCTGGATGGTAAATATTGGAATATGAAGATTATTTTTATGGGTACACCAGATTTTGCGGTTGAAACTTTTAATTGCCTTGTCCACAGCAGGCATGAAATTGCTGCAGTTGTTACACAGCCAGACAAACCAAAGGGCAGGAGCGGCAAGGCTTCACCACCCCCTGTTAAGGAAGCTGCCCTTAAAGCCATTGGGGAAACTGGCAGGGATATTAAGATATTGCAGCCAGCCCGTGCAAAGGAGCAGTGGTTTATTGATGAGCTTAAGGGCATTAACCCTGATGCTATCATAGTAGTTGCATTTGGCCAGATTTTAACAGCAGATATCCTTTCTATACCTAAGCATGGCTGTATTAATGTACATGCCTCACTGCTTCCAAAGCTGCGTGGTGCTGCCCCTGTACAGTGGGCTGTCATTAATGGTGACAAGGAAAGCGGCGTTACTATTATGCAGATGGATGAAGGGATTGACACAGGGGATATGCTTCTTGTTAAAAAATGTTCCATAAGCCCGGATGAAACAGGCGGAAGCCTTTTTGATAAACTTGCAGGATTTGGCGGCCCTATGGTGCTTGATGTGCTTGATATGGCAGAAAAAGGCACTTTAAAGCCAGTAAAGCAGGATGAAAGCCAGCATACCTATGTAAAAATATTAAAAAAAGAAACAGGGCATATAGATTTTAACATGCCTGCCATAAATATAGAAAGGCTGGTGAGGGGCTTAGACCCATGGCCTGGCACTTTTACACATATCCATGGAAGAATGCTTAAAATCTGGAAAACATTTGTTATTCCTGAAGAAAAGGCAGCAGAAAACGGGATAGATACAGTGGAAAAAATTCCTGCCGGAACAGTTGCTGCTGCCAGGAAAAATGATATAATTGTAAAAACAGGTGATGGATATCTTGCAATTACCTCATTGCAGCCGGAAGGCAAAAAAAGAATGGATACAGGTGCATTCCTGAGAGGGTATAAAATAGAAAAGGGAGAACGTTTTGAATAAGGACAGCAGCAATATACGTGCATACGCCCTGGATATTATAACAGAAGTCCTGGAAAAAGGTGCGTATGCAGATAAAGCACTCCACAGCGTTTTAGACAGTGGTGTTATTCCAGATAACAGGGACAAGGCATTCCTTTCAAGGCTCTGTACAGGGACAGTTGAACGTATTGTTACACTCGATTATATAATTAACTGTTTTGCAAGCATTAAGGTTAATAAAATGAAACCTGCCATAAGAAATATAATGCGCATGGCTGCATACCAGGTATTTTATATGGAACAAGTGCCTGACAGCGCTGCCTGCAATGAGGCTGTAAAACTTGCTGTTTTGCGTGGTTTTAAGGGATTAAAAGGTTTTGTCAATGGTGTTCTCAGGGGAATGGTGCGTGGTAAGGACAGTATAAAATACCCTTTGCGCAGTAATGGTTTTATTTTATATGCTTCAGTAAAATATTCCATGCCAGAATGGATTGTAGAAAGGTTCTGTAATGAATATGGCGCAGAAGTTACAGAAAAAATATTAGATACATTTATAAATGGTGATAAACATCTTACATTAAGATGCAATATTTCCAAAGCAGATGTATCTGGAATAACAGGACTGCTTAAAGAAAATGCCAGGGATATAATTATAAATAATGGGAAATTTTTCGGATATGCATTGAAGATTAGCAATTATGGCAGCCTTTCTTTATTAAGTGCTTTCAGGAATGGGCTTGTCCAGGTACAGGACGAAAGTTCAATGTTGCCTGCTGCCATTGCACGCATTAGTGAAAATAATACAGTTATTGACCTGTGCGCTGCACCTGGCGGCAAGACACTGCATGTGGCAGATTTGCTAAATGGCACTGGAAAGGTAATTTCTTGTGATATTTCCGCTAAAAAGACAAAACTTATATATGATAATATAAAACGGTGCGGGTTTAAAAATATAGAAGTACATGAGAATGATGCACGTATATACAGGCGTGAATGGGACAGCATGGCAGATATTGCCATTGCTGACCTTCCATGTTCAGGGCTTGGTGTTTCTGGCAAAAAGTGCGATATAAAATATAAGACAAAACCTGGTGATATAGAGGCACTTGCTGCTTTGCAGAGGGAGATATTAGGCGTGGCAGCAAAGTATGTAAAACCTGGTGGAAGGCTTGTATACAGTACATGTACAATAACACAGGAAGAAAATATAAATAATTACAGATGGATATGTGAAAACCTTCCATTTGTAAGTGAGGACATAGAAGAGGTATTGCCTTTATGCTTAAGGGGAAAGACAGGGCATAACGGCTATATACAGGTGCTTCCGCATATGGCAGGCACAGACGGCTTTTTTGTGGCTTCATTTATTAAAAAAACAGGACGGTGGTAAATTGGCAGAAAGACTTTTAGTGAAAAAAGATATTAAAAGCCTGGATTTTGATGAGTTAAGGGAATTTATTGAAAGCATTGGTGAGAAAGCGTTCAGGGCAAAGCAGGTTTATGGGTGGATGCACCAGAAACTTGTGCAGTCATTTGATGAAATGGCAAATATTCCGAAGAACCTGCGTGAACGGCTTTCAGAGGAGTGTTTCATAGAAAGTACATGTATTGCAGGGAAACAGGTTTCAAAAGATGGTACAACTAAGTTTTTAATGGAACTAGCTGACGGCAATAAGGTTGAAAGCGTGCTTATGAAATACAAACATGGTAACAGCGTATGTATTTCCACACAGGCAGGCTGCCGGATGGGATGCAGATTCTGCGCTTCAACAGTTGGAGGGCTTATAAGGAATTTAACTTCTTCTGAAATGCTTGGGCAGGTATATGAAATACAGCGCACTACAGGGGAGAGGGTTTCAAATGTTATACTTATGGGAATTGGCGAGCCGCTTGATAATTACAGCAATGTTGTTAAATTTATAAAAATGCTTTCTGACAACAATGGCATTAACATAAGCCAGCGCAATATAACTCTTTCTACATGTGGTCTGGTGGAAAAACTTAAAGAGCTTGCAGATGAAAACTTAACTATAACAGTAGCTGTATCGCTCCATGCGCCTGATGATGTACTGCGCAGGCAGATAATGCCTGTTGCAAATAAATATTCTATATCTGGAATAATAGAAGCATGCAGGTATTATATAGAAAAAACTGGCAGAAGGATAACATTTGAATACAGCATGATGGAAGGCATTAATGACAGCAGTGCGCACGCATATAAACTTGCAAGCCTTTTAAAAGGCTTAAACTGCCATGTGAACCTCATACCATTAAACCCTGTAGATGGGCGTATGGGGAAACGTCCGGGCACGGCAGGCATACAGCAGTTTAAATTAATACTTGAAAAAAAACATATAAATGTTACTATTAGAAGAGAGATGGGCAGTGATATAGATGCTGCCTGTGGTCAGTTACGTAATAAAGATAAAGGAGGGAAACTACATGAAAGCATATGCGAAAAGTGATGTTGGAAGAAAACGTTCAATGAACCAGGATTATTTCTATTGCAATAACAGCCCAGTTGGTAGTTTCCAGAACCTGTTGATAGTTGCAGACGGAATGGGAGGCCATAAGGCTGGCGACCACGCCTCTAAGCTTTGCGTAGATAATATAGTAAAGTCAGTGGCAGAAAGCAGGCACAGTACACCTGTTACAGTAATGAATGAAGCTGTTATGGACGCTAACAGCGCTGTTTACAAGGAAGCAATGGAAAACCCGCAGTTTAAAGGGATGGGAACTACCATAGTGGCATGTACACTGCAGGACAGGACTTTATATATAGCCAATATAGGGGATTCACGCTTATACTTAATTAATGATGAAATAAAGCAGATTACATGTGACCATTCACTTGTAGAAGAAATGGTTAAAAATGGAAACATAACAGAAAGCGAAGCAAGAATCCACCCACAGAAAAACATTATAACGAGAGCTCTTGGAATAGAAGAAGAAGTAAGGGCAGATTATTTTGAGATATCAGTAAAGACATCAGATATTGTACTTATGTGTACAGACGGGCTTACTAACATGATTGAGGATGATGATATTGAATATATTGTGAAACACAGCAGTTCTATACAGAAGGCTGTTAATTCACTTATTGCCAAGGCTAATGAAAACGGAGGCTATGATAATATTACAGTAGTTCTTGCAGAAATAGATTAAATAATGCCAGCATGGCAGAATGGAGGATGCAATGGTTAGTCCGGGAATGATGATAAGCGAAAGATATGAGATTATCGATAAAGTTGGTTCCGGCGGGATGGCAGATGTATATAAAGCAAAATGCCACCGCTTAAACAGATTTGTTGCTATAAAAATTTTAAAGCAGGAATACAGCAGTGATGCAAAGTTTGTGACCAAATTCAGGGGAGAAGCCCAATCTGTTGCAGGTCTTTCACACCCTAATATTGTAAATGTCTACGATGTTGGTGATGATGACGGGCTGCATTATATAGTAATGGAGCTTGTAGAGGGTATTACCCTTAAAAAGTTTATTGAAAAAAAAGGCAAGCTTGATGTTAAAGAGGCAACAGGTATTGGAATACAGATTGCACAGGGAATGGAAGCGGCGCATGCGAGCCATATTATACACAGGGACATTAAACCGCAGAATATTATTATTTCAAAAGAGGGAAAAGTAAAGGTAACAGACTTTGGCATTGCAAAAGCTGCTACTTCAAATACAATTACATCTAATGCAATGGGATCAGTACATTATATAAGCCCTGAGCAGGCAAGG
>CAJTXH010000017.1 GCA_910580005.1 uncultured Lachnospiraceae bacterium
TACCAGGCATATACAGACTACCATGGCATGATGGATTTAACAGAAAAGTTATACCGCCATGTTGCAAAAGAAGTAACAGGTTCAGAAATATTAACTTATGGTGAACATACAATAGATTTATCAAAGCCTTTTGAACGAATTACAATGCTTGATGCTGTTAAGAAATATTCAGGCGTTGATTTTAATGAAATACATTCAGCAGAAGAAGCAAAGAAAGTAGCAGATGAACATCATATCGAATACGAAGAAAGGCATGCAAAGGGTGATATACTTAACCTTTTCTTTGAAGAATTTGTAGAAGAGCATTTAATCCAGCCTGTATTTGTAATGGACCATCCAGTTGAAATATCACCACTTACAAAGAGAAAGCCAGATAACCCTGGCTATGTAGAACGTTTTGAGTTCTTTATAAATGGATGGGAAATGGCAAATGCCTATTCAGAATTAAATGACCCTGTTGACCAGCGTGCACGCTTTGAAGCACAGGAAAAAGAACTTGCAGCAGGAAATGAAGAAGCTAACCATACAGATGAGGACTTCTTAAATGCACTGGGCATAGGAATGCCTCCAACTGGTGGTATAGGTTTTGGAATTGACAGGATGGTAATGATAATGACAAATTCACCAGCAATAAGGGATGTACTATTGTTCCCGACGATGAAAACACTGGGCGGAAAAGACCAATAAAACCAATTAAAGGAATATGACAGATATGGACAAATACAATGCTGTAATTTTTGATTTAGACGGAACTCTCCTCGATACCCTTGAGGACATTACTGATGCTGTAAACCACGCCATGCAGAATGCCGGTTATTCTGTACATTCTGTTGCTGAAGTACGCTCTTTTGTTGGCAATGGCATAAAGAAATTAATTGAACGTTCTCTTCCGCAAGGGGCAGACACTCCTGGTTTTGACAGCATATTTAATGAATTTAAGCAGTTTTATACGGCAAACTGCCATATTAAAACACACCCTTACCCTGGGATTATGGAACTTCTGGAAAGGCTTCATTCAGATGGTTATAAACTTGCAATTACCTCTAATAAAAACCAGGCAGCAGTTACAGAATTAAATAATATTTATTTTGCAAAATATATTTCTGTTGCTATTGGCGAAAATAGACATATGCCAAAGAAGCCAGCACCTGATTCTGTATTATCAGCACTTGGACAGCTTGGCGGCTGTCCTGTGGACAGGGCACTTTATGTAGGTGATTCAGATGTTGATATCAAAACTGCCAAGAATGCCTGCATAAAATGCATTAGTGTAAGCTGGGGATTTAAGGACAGGCAAGTTCTTGAAAAACTTAACCCAGGTGTAATTATAGATACCCCAACAGAACTTTATAATTATTTATAAAGCCCTGTATGGGGGCATTTATTATGTATTTTATATTACTCTGCTGACTCCAGGAAACTTAAGAACTCTTCTTCTGCCAGAGGTTTTGAGAAATAATATCCCTGCAGGTAGTCAACCCCTTTTTCAGAAAGCGCATCTACCATTTCTTTTGTTTCAACACCCTCTGCAACTATCTTAAGTTTAAGGTCATTAATAAGTTCAATAATTTTAGTAAGGACTGCAACTGATTTTGTTATTGATGCGTCCCTCTTTTCTTCTGTTTCTGTTTTCATAAGTATTTTCTTGCGCTGTTCAGGATAACAGCACCATATAAGGCTTTTGTCAATTTTTATAATCTCATATTGTATATCCACCATCTGGGCAAGGTTTGAATAACCAGTGCCAAAGTCATCCATTGAAAATGATGTACCCATGTCCCTTAATGCTTCTACATTCCTGTTCAGCATATTTCCTGATGATGCTGCGGCGGTTTCAGTTATTTCAAGGTTTAAGAAATTATATGGCAGGCCATATTTATAAACGGTATCTTTTATCTGCGTTATAAGCCCCTGGTCAATGCACTGTACGGCTGAAAGGTTTATCTCTATATACTCAATGCCACGTCCTATAAGGTTTGCCCTCTGCGAAAATTCACACACCTTTGAAAGTGCAATTTCACCAATCTTCATTATAAGCCCTTCTTTTTCTGCTATTGGAATAAATTCTTCTGGTGATATAAAACCAATAGTCCTGCTGTCTTTAAGCCTTATAAGTGCCTCAGCGGAATGGAAATCTCCTTTCTTAACTGAATATATCGGCTGGTAGACCATATAAAAACCATCATTGTTAATTGCATTATCAAGTATGCGCAATATGTCAGAATAGCGTTCTTTTTCCTTATACATATTTTTATCATATCTGTAAAAATTTTGCTGCCTGTCCCTGTACCTCTGCATAAAATTAAATATGTCTTCGAGTTCTATCACACTTTCAGCTTCACCTGGGCAGTATACCACATCTATTGTGCCTGTTACATGTATGGCACTTGCATTAAACGTAAAGCCATACTCTATTTTATTGGCAAGGTTATGCATTACTTCTTCATTATAATTATTTTTATCAACTATAATGCCTATAACTTCCTCTTCTACTGAATAAACTTTAAGTCCTAATGTATCTTCCACAATATTTCCAATATCACGCAGTATTTTCTGGCAGATATCATGCCCATATTTGCCATGTACAATATGGAATTCATGAAAACTTATTTGTGCTACATAGAACCTCCTGTTTTCATTAAAATATGCATTAAGCATCTTTCTGTATGCCATGCTGTTAAAACAGCCATTTTCATAGTTTATATAAACCTTGGAGTCCTCAAAATTAAGAAAATTCATAAGTTCCAGTATAATAATGCCTGTACTGGATAACAGGAGGCTTGGGTTTAATATCTGTATAATCCCAAAACCCGCCCACACGCCAAGACCCATAGCTATATTGGCAGTTTTCTTCTTTTTAAGCCTTTTATGGTTTAAAATAAGGAATATTACAGAAAGGAAAAAATATATCCCCATTGTAACATATTCGAGGTCTACAACAGTACCATAAGAATAAACACCATCCTCACCGGCTCTTATTTTTATTGGTGCAAATATGCCTCCTGATACTGCTGCTATAAGCGGCAGTGATATAACCAGGTTATTCCTTCTGTTGCTTTTGTCATATTTATTACATAATGCTTCAATATGCATATGCACAAAATACATTGATAAACATATTGTTATCATAAAAAACCTGTATAATGCTTCCCTTACAAAACCAGAAAACGCACCAGGTGCATACAGGTTATATGTAATGGCAAAATCGCATATTACATTAGCTGTGCTGGATACAAGTATTGCTGTAAAAAAATTACCTTTTTCAAAAGGCAGCCTTTTATTTTTCAGGTATAAAAACCATATTATACCTAAAAGCAATGCATTAACTATCCTTATCTGGAAATATAATGCATATATTGTATTTAATGGTTCACCCATAAACAACCTTTCTCCCCTTTACTTTTTATTTTACCCATAACAAATGCTGCATATAATATATTCGCATTCTTTTAAAGACATTATCTTTGGAACAGGATAATGTGGGTTTGACTCTATTATAGCACATTTTGCCATATTTTTAACATCTTTTCTTGTAATATTCTCTTTTTTTAGTATTTTATAAAAATCCTTGTAAATGCCCAGTTTATGCAAAAGCATCTTTATATAATTAATATATGCTTCCGCCCTCTGGCTTTCTGGCAGGTTTCCGCCTGCAATCCCACATATTTCTGAAAGCTTTGCAAGCTTTTTATAAACACATTTTCCATACCATGTGAGAACATATGGCATTACAACCGCTACTGCCATTCCATGGGCAATATTATACCTTCCTCCTATTGCATGGGCTATGGCATGTACATAACCTACTGATGTCCTTAAAAATGCACGTCCTGCAAGATATGAGGCTTCAAGCATTTTCTGCCTGGAAATTCTGCCGCCAGTACCATAATATACTTTTGTTATATTTCCTGCAATAAGTTGTACTGCCATTTCTGCATCTTTTTCTGCACTTTTGCAAGAAAATTTATTAATATAGGATTCCGTTGCATGTGTGAGTGCATCCATTCCAGAATATGCTGCCATATATGAAGGAAGCCCTATGGTCATCACAGGGTCAAGCACTGCAAACTTTGGTATAATATTAGTATCAGCGATTATTTTTTTATTGCCATCTGCAGCATCCCTTACTACCGCACATGCTGTTGTTTCTGCACCAGTACCAGCCGTTGCAGGCACTGCTATAACAAGCGGGGTTTTCTTCCTGGATTTCTGGTATCCTTCAAGGCTGCTTATCTTTTTGCCTGGATTGGCGATTCCTGCTGCTGCCGCCTTGGCGCAGTCAATTACAGAACCCCCTCCTATCGCAATTACTGCACAGCACTTATAGCGGATATAAAGCTTCCTTGCATATTCAATGCTGCCAATGCCTGTTTCTGGGCTTGTGCCACTAAATATTACATAATCCAGCCCTTTTTCTTTAAATACCCTGGCAATCTTCCTGAATAAAGCTGTTTTAGCAATGTGTGGGCCTGTTACTATAAGAACCCTGCCATTAATGCCCTGTTTTTTGAGAAGCCCTGGTATATGGCCAACAGCCCCTTCTTTAGATATAACTTTATTATCGTATTTTATTATCTTCATAATACTGGTAAATATATACTGGTAAATACGGTAACAGCACTTTTTAAAAATCATTTTCTATAATCTCCTTAATACGTTCTGAAATTCTCATAACCTCTTCCTGGAATTCCCTTGCAGACATTCTTCTTGCCCCTTCACCTGTTACAATTATCTGCTCTAATGCATCTGATGTGGCAACTGTGACATTATGTTTCCTGCCTATCTCATGTGTAACCCTTTCAATATACATATCTGCTGTTTCTGCCTCTTTTGTATATACAACATTAATATTATGGTATTTCATGACTTCGCCAGGATTACCTTTAACTTTGTATGCGTCAAATACAAGTATTAATATGCACTGTTTATATCCCTGGTAATTACATAATATGTCCATAAGCCTGCTTCTTGCAGCATCAAGGCTCACTTTTGAAAGCTCATTTAATTCTTCCCATGAAAAGATTATGTTATACCCGTCAACAAGAAGATATTGTTTTATATCTTTATATTTGTTTTTTTTGTATCTTTCAAGGTTTTCCAGATATTCCTCACCACGCTCTTTCTTTTTCTGCTTATTTCTGGCTTCATATCCAAAATTTCCTGTGGTGTCACTTTTAAATTTTTTTGTAACAGTCCCAAATGTCCTTTCAAAAATAGCCTCAAGTTCTTTATCTTCCTCTAAAGTACCATTATAAGTTACTGCCTGTGCTGCCTTTTCATGGCTGTTATTATAGTCCTCCTCCGTCCCCTCCGCCCTGCCTTCTTCTATATATAAATCTTTATATACTGACTCAATGTGCATATAATTCTTAACTTCATCCCAAGGTACATAAAAACCTGAGCCATGTGCGCAAAATACTGAACCTGCCGGGTTTTCTGCATCCTCAACAGGGTTATACCCTGTATGTTCCACTACTTCCTTGCCATTATGGCATGGCATATATCCGCCAAGGTTGCATGACAGCCTTCCAAGTCCGCCTGAATAAGCGCTTACCTCTGCCATATACCCGGACATAAGCGATACAGGCGCTTTGCCTTTAAGCACCTGCATGTCCCCGTCTGCTTCTGGTCCTTCAAAAGTCCCTTCCATCTTCTGTATGTCATTTATTGCCCTTCCCACACATCCAGCTGGCACTTCAAGCCTGAAACTGTAATACGGCTCTAAAAGCATATTATGCGCCTGCATAAGCCCCTGCCTTATTGCACGGTATGTTGCCTGCCTGAAATCACCGCCTTCTGTATGTTTAAGGTGCGCCCTGCCTGCAACAAGCGTAATCTTAATATCTGTAATAGCAGAGCCTGTAAGCACACCTGGGTGTTCCCTTTCATCAATATGTGAAAGTACCAGGCGCTGCCAGTTTCGGTCAAGATAATCCTCTTTACATGCAGAGGAAACCACAATGCCACTTCCTCTTTCCCCTGGTTCTAACAGTAGATGTACTTCTGCATAATGCCTTAATGGTTCAAAATGCCCTACCCCTTCAACTGTATTTGTAATTGTTTCTTTATATACTATCCTGCCCCTGCCAAATGAAATTTTTATATTAAAACGTTCAAGCATAAGCCTTTGCAGTATTTCAAGCTGTACCTCCCCCATTAACTGCACATTTGCCTCCTGGAGTTTTTCATTCCATACTACATGAAGCTGTGGTTCTTCCTCTTCAAACACCCTTAAGCTAGAAAGCAGCTTGTGGCTGTCTGTGCTGTCCTGTAGTATTACCTGGAAAGCCATTACAGGTTCTAAAACTGGCAGGCTGGATGCCTTCTCTGCCCCAAAGCATTCCCCTGGGTAAGTATTTTTAGGTCCTGTAACCGCACAGACCATGCCAGCTTCCGCAAAATCTGCTGTTTTATACTTTTCACCTGAATATACACGTATCTGCTCAATTTTCTCATCTGCCACAGTTTCTTTCACTTTTATTCTGCCACCTGTAATTTTCATATAAGTAAGCCTGCTTCCCTGCGCATCCCTTGCAATTTTATATGCCTTTGCCCCAAAGCTGTTTCCATATTCTACAGGTGTGGCATATTTATAAAAACCTTCCATAAATTCTTCTACACCCTGCATTTTAAGAGCTGAGCCAAAAAAACATGGAAAAATTTTCCTTTGTGAAACCAGCCTTCTTATATCCTGGACTGTTACATCTCCATTTTCCATATAGTAATCAAGCACTTCTTCATCTGACATAGCCAGGCTTTCATAAAATTCCTCATCCATGCCATCCGAAAAGCTGGTACACCCGTCATCAAGCCTGTGTTTAAGTTCTTTTACAATATCCTGCCTTTCCCTGTCTGCAATATCCATTTTATTAATAAATATAAATACAGGTATTTTATATCTCTGCAAAAGCTTCCATAATGTTGATGTATGGGGCTGTACACCATCTGTCCCACTTATTACAAGCACTGCATAATCAAGTACATTAAGTGTCCTTTCCATCTCTGCTGAAAAGTCCACATGCCCCGGTGTATCAAGAAGCGTTATCTCTGTATCTTTCCATTTAATAACAGCCTGTTTGGAAAATATTGTTATGCCTCTTTCACGTTCAATGCTATAATTGTCCAGAAAAGAATCTTTATGGTCTACACGCCCTGGCTTCCTTATATTACCTGCAAGAAATAGCATTCCTTCAGATAAAGTTGTCTTACCAGCATCTACATGCGCCAAAATGCCTGTTACAAGCCTGTCCACTTTCCATGCCTCCCTCGGACGGTTTCCATGCCAGAACCAGTAATATTCCGTAAGAGGGGCACGCTCCCACTACGTCCGCCCACGTAACGGCGCATAAAATCCCTATGCCGCAACGTGGCATTTGCCACTTTGCGGCATTGAAAACGGGATTTAAACGCCGGCGGTGTAAAGTGCCCCTTTTACGGAATATTACTGGCTCTGGCACATGAAACCTGTCATCATAAATTTTCAGCAGCCTAAAAGTAATATTATAACTACAAATTACACAACAGTCCAGCCATCTATAAAAGACAATTAAATTAGCTGTAATCTGAATAAATCTCCCACACAATATAGTTTTTAGCTTCTATAATTTGACGGTAAACAGCAGGATTTCAGTGTTTGGCTAAATTATTCCATGACAGGGGCACTTCAGCACCGCCGGCATTTAAGCCCCTGTGTCAAAAAGAAACGTCAGTTTCTTTTGGGCGCAAGGGCTTTATGTGCCGCTGCGTGGGCTGAAGTAGCGGAAGCGTGCCCTGGAATGGAATATTTAGCCAGACACTGGAAATCCCTGCGTCCATCAGCCATCCAGCATAAAAAGTATATTACCACACTCTGTAGTGTCCGCTTAGTGCAAGCACGGCAAACATATACAGGCAGTTGTCATAATACCTTCTGTCCCCTGTCCTCATTGGTGTATTCCAGAATATCCGCACCCATCTTAATGCTGATGCATCATTACTTATTAATGATGCCTGCGCAGTTGTGGCAAGGAGCCCAGCAGGATGCAGTACCTTTTCCTCTGTCTCCTTTCCATCAATTGTATAAACTGTATTAAACCCTTCTTCATTTTTACTATCAAAGAGATGCTGTAGTTTTGCAGTTATGCTTGTGCTCCATAATTTATAGCTTTCATCTTCCATTCCAGGCCATATATTATCAAGTGCAATATTAGCAATGGTTCTGTAAGAATCACTATAAAACCAGTCATGTCTTCCAAATACTTCCTGTTTTTCATATGGAGTACCATCAAAATAGCTGTATTCAGGGCTTAAACCTGTCATGCTGTGACATGCTTTCTGCAAATAAGCACGGCTTGCCTGTGCTGCTTTTTCCCAGAACACACTGTCCCCTTCATTCCCCCATAATGCAAAAAGTCTGTAGAAGTGTGGCAGATGGTACGATGGGTCAGTAAAATCACATTCTGGAACAAACCTTATTAAATAATTATCCTTATCCCACATATTCCTTCCATTGCCACTTTCTTCTTTGTGTATACAGGTATGAAGAAGACTTTTTGCCTCTTCTGAATAGCAGAGGATGCCTTCGCCATCGCCCCACCTGTGTGAAGCAAATAAAAGCGCCATTGCAAAAAATTCCTCGCCATCTGGTGCAGGCGACTCTGCATTTTTCGTCCCGTCACATGCAACTGACCATGCAAAATAGCCAGCATCCCTGCCATAGTCCATATACATATAAGTCCTGGCAAACTTCCATAAAAGGTCAAATTCTTCTTTATGCCCTGTCTGTACGCACATCATCATCCCATAAGACATACCTTCTGTACGTACATCATGGTTTCCTGTATCTTCAATATAAGCCATTTCCCCGTCTTCTGTCATATGGAAAAATTTATTTTCACTATAAAAAATTTCATTAAAACAGTCTGAAATTTTCTTTTCTATTTCCTTATCGGAATATCCTGCTTCTGCAAAAATATTTTTATAATCTATATTAAAATCCATAACTAATAACCTTTCTCTGCTTTGTCCTGCCATCAAAAAAGCTGTAAAAACTTTAATATCCTGGCAGAAACCCTGCCAGGATATAAGATTAACTAAGATAAAAAAATAATACCACTGTTTTATATGTTGTTCCAATATTATTCCTTTACACCACCAAGTGTAAGACCTGTTACAAAGTATTTCTGCAGGAATGGATATATACATATTATTGGAAGCATAGTAATAATTGTTGCTGCTGCCCTTACAGATGCCGGGGTAACTGCGCCTACTGCATTTTTCATTGTTTCTGCAGAAGCGCCCTGGGTACTAGTTACTGATGACAAAAGTTTCATCAATTCGTACTGCAATGTTGTATATTCACTGCTCATACGGTTATAGAGCATTGCATCAAACCATGAGTTCCACTGTCCTACAGCTACGAACAATGCAACTGTTGCATAAACCGGTTTACATAAAGGTGATATAATTTTTATAAAAATTGTTGTATAGCCTGCACCATCAAGCTGTGCCGACTCTACAAGGCTGTCTGGCAATCCATTCATATATGTACGTATTACCAGCATATTAAATGCACTTAACATCCCAGGGATTACATATACCCAGAATGAACTAGTAAGCCCGAGCCCTTTAAATAAGATAAATGTAGGAATAAGACCTCCATTTACATACATTGTTACAACCCAGAAAAGAGATAACTGCTTACGGAACATAAAACGTGGCCTGCTTACAATAAAAGCAAGTATTGCATTGGCAATAAGTGCTGTAACTGTTCCGATTACTGTACGTGCAACTGTAATAACCGCACCAGTTATAAGGTTATTCTTCTCAAGGACTGTTGTATAGTTTTTAAATGTAAACTTTCTTGGTAAAAGATGTATACCCCCTCTTAAGGCATCAGTACCATCATTAAGTGATATTGCGAGGGTATTTAATACAGGATATAACGTAACTACTACAAAAACAATCATAAATATTGAATTAAAAATTGTAAAAGCTATATCTGCATTAGACACTTTTTTTCTGCGTCCTTTTTTATTTTCTGTATTTTCCATAATAAACCCTCCTTTTAATACAGCCTTTCTTCACCACTGCGCTTTGCAACCTGGTTTGCAATAACAATTAATAAAATACTTACAATACTCTTAAATATACCAGCAGCAGTACCTATTGCATAATCGCCCTGGCTTATGCCCCATTTAAGAACATAAATATCAATTGTTTCTGAAACGCTTTTTACAAGTCCGTTTCCAAGCAAATACTGTATTTCAAATCCTGCATTAAGTACATTTCCTACATTCATAAGTAATAATATAATTATTGTAGACTTAATCCCCGGAATGGTTACATGCCTGATTTTTGCAAGCCTGCCTGCACCGTCTATTGATGCTGCCTCATATAAAGAAGGGTCAATAGCTGTTATAGCTGAAAGATAAATAATCGCATTCCATCCTGTTTCTTTCCACACATTGGCAAATGCTACAATTGGCCAGAAATAAGAAGGATGTGCAAAAAAATCAATTGAGTGTTCTGTTAAATGTAAATTCTTTAAAAGTTCATTTACTATTCCTGAACCACTTAATGCATCATGCAAAATTCCAGTAACAATAATCCATGAAAGAAAGTGGGGCAGATAAGATACTGTCTGTATTACCTTCTTAGTACGCTTCTGTCTTATTTCATTTAACAGTATGGCAAACAAAATTGCCATTACAAATGTGACAACGAGGTTAATTACACCCATTGCCAGCGTATTTCTTATTACCCTTATAAATGTTTCATCTGAAAAAAGCCTTATAAATTTATCCATCCCTACAAACTGTGAATGGAACAGCCCCTTTGCCGGCTTATAGTTCTGGAACGCCATCAGCCACCCGCCAAGTGGAAGGTAACAGAAAATAAAACCATATACAACTATAATTGCCGACCAGAATAAAAGAACTTTCTGACGCTTAACTTCTTTCCAAGTAATTTGAACTTTCAGTTCAGTTTCAGCCTGTTTAGCCTTTTTTCCTCTGCCTGACATATTTTCACCCCCTGGTTAAAACAGGCATATGGCTGGCTTACAGCCATATGCCTGCCATCTGGTTCACATATTTAGTTTACTGGTATTTTGCTGCTTCCGCCATCCTGCGGTCTACTTCAGCCTGGACTTCACTTAAGAAATCTTCTGGTTTGCACTTCTTATATGCCTTCATATAATCTTCCCAGCCTTTGTCAAAGTCTTTAGCCATAACTACTTTTGGAAGGTATTCATGTTTAATTTCGCCCATCTTTGTCCATGCCATACCACCATCTGAATCAGTTGTCATAACGTTTGAGAAACTCCACATAGGATACCATGCTCCAGGAGATTCACTTGTACCTAACATTTCTACATATGTTTTAACACCATACGCATCAAAGCACTCTTTAACATCATCTCTTAAGCCATCATAAAATTCACTTTCCTGGCCGCTTGGTGACATTGCATTAATGCCATCCCTGCTTGTTCCGCCCCACTGAGGAAAATATGAATATGTGCACATATGTGAAGCTTTATATGCAGTATCTGCACAACGTGTCCTCATCTCAGATGTACGTGAAAATTCTCCTTTGTCATTCTTGTTATAATCAACGCCTTCTACACCCCAGAAACGTAAATCATGGATTTCCTGGCCTAAAAGGTCATTAATAAACTGAAGTGCTGCTTCTACATCATCACAGCTTGTAGTAACTGCAATTCCTGAACTTACATTTACTACACCGCCTGAGTTATGCCACTGGTTTTTAATTCCCTCATCTATTGTAATTGGAAGTGGTACATAGCTGCATCCCTGTTTATCAAGCCCTGCTGATTTAATTGCATCACCTGCTGTATATGCAAAATCCCACCACTGGTCTATCATTCCAAGTACACGGCCGCTGGACAGTTTTGCAATATACTCATCATATGTCTGTGTAAATGACTCCCTGTCAACAATTCCTTTATGGTATTCTTCATTTAATTTCTTGAAATATCTTACTGCTGTTGGTGTAGTATTGTAATCAATTACCTTTAATGTTTCAGGGTTTACAATAACTGAACCATCATTTGGATAACCATCAAGGAACTGAGGTGCATTTTCAAGGCAGAAATAACGCCAGTCCTCGCAAAGTATTGTATATGGAATATTTTGTGTGCCGTCTTCCATCTTAGGGTTTGCCTCATAATATTTCTCAATAAGGTCAAAATACTGGTCCATTGTCTTGATTTCCGGATAATCTGCCCATTTAAGCACCCTTGTCTGTATCCAAAACGCCTCATCATTATGTTCACAGACTCTTTCATTACCATATATATTACTGAACTGAGGAATCCAGTAAATATGCCCATCATCCTGGCGTAAAGAATCCCATTCCTGCTCTGTAAAGAATTCCTTTATATTTGGATACTTGTCAAGATAATCATCAAGCGCAACAAGAGCACCAGCATCATATAACTGTGGCTGTCCAGCACCGCCTTCTATAAAGTCTGGATACTCGCCGCCAGCAATAATTGTACCAATTGCTTCTTCTGCGGTCTGTCCTGTAAGCCATGTCTCCTTAACCTTTACACCTGTTTTCTCAGCAATAATCTGCTGGATTTCATTGTCATCATTAATTTCTGAACCAGGTGTTGCAAAGAATGCTGTAAATTCCTTTATGTCCTTCTTTCCGCCGCCGCCGCTGCTTGTTTTTTTCCCATCACTGTTGCCGCCATCTCCTCCACAGCCGGTAACAAGTGATGCTGCCATTAAAGCTGTAAGCATTAATGTTTTAACGTGCTTTTTTCTCATAATACTCCTCCATTCTTTATTTTTAATTAATAATAAGCCAGGCACAATATTTACTATGCTGTATCTGCAATATATTTTTTGCATTGCGTCTGGCTTTGTTTAATAAAATTTTATAAAAAAAGCAGAAAGTATTCAATCTTATAAACTATAGAAAAAAATACGGTAAACTATAGTATATATTATTTAATTAAAATTCCGCACCTACATCCTTGCCTTGCGCCTGTATTTTGCAGGTGTACACCCTTTTGCGCTTATAAACCTGTTTACAAAATAATCAAGGTTATGGTATCCTGTTTCTTCTGCAACCTGGTATATTTTCTTGTCTGTATGCACCAGAAGCCTGGCAGCCTCGTCAAGCCTTGTCTGGTTAAGGTAGTCCTTAAATGAACACCCATACTGCTTTCTGAATAACTGCCCCAGGTATGCACTGTTTACATAATATTTTTCACTTAGCCCCTTTAATGTCAGGTTTTCTGCAAAGTTGCTTTTAACTTCACGTTCAACTTCTGCCAGAACCCCCCTTGAAACATTTTTACGGAGCTGTGCAAGATATTCTGCATACTCACGCGCAAACCTTAATATATGCGCTTTGCTCCCACGTGTAATCCCTTCTTTAAATGACTGTTCACTTATTATCCTTAAAATCTCTTCCTGGTTTACATTATCATCCTGCCTTGTCGCAAGGTGTACAAGCTGGAAGAGAAGATAATTAATGTTCAGGTTCTTAATCCCCCCTCCCGGGTACATCCCGCCCATTTTCTGGATTTCACCAAAAAAGCTGTCTACTGCCTTCATTATCTCCACAGGCTCATTCTGTTCAACTGCCAGTAACAACGCATCAATTTCATTTTTGCAAAGCACAGCACCATTGCCCTGTACATGGACTTCTTCATCATAGTAATATATATCCTTCCTGTTTTTAAAGCCCTGGCAGGACCTTAATATACATGCTGTGCTGTATGATTTTGCAATGCTTTTTATATCATCAACCTTTTTGCCCGCAAGCATAATTACAGGGACTTGTGCTTCTTCCCTTAAATATAAAAGGAAATCCTGCAGATACTCTCTTTCAGTCTTTAAGCTTTCTTTTGCCATAAAATCACAATATACAAAGCCAATATCATATATTTTCTCCCTGCCTGAAACATCAAAAATACAGTGGTCTGCATTATCCCCCAGGTATTCTATGCATATCTCAAAAAGTTTCCGCTGGCATGCCCTTTTTTCCTCATCAGAAAGTTCTTCATCAAGCATATCCTCCGCCAGTTCAATTTCTATATAACGTATGCTGCCATCAAACCGCATATGCTCTTCAATAAATTCCAAATTAACATCATCATATTTGCCACATATAACTGCAATAAAACTCCTTGCAAGGTATGCCCTTTCCATCTTCTGGCTTGTCCTGTCCTCTTCTTTTTTACTGGCGGCAAGCCTCCTTACTTTATGCAGCATTTCTAATAACTGTTCCTTTTCTACTGGTTTTAAAATATAGTCATTGCATTTATAGCGTATCGCCTCTTGTGCATAAGAAAATTCTGCATAGCCGCTAATTATCACAAAATAGGCATCAGAAAGGTTTCCTTTGCGTATTTTTTTAAGAAGTTCCAGGCCTGATATCACAGGCATATTTATATCTGCTAAAATTAAATCCACACTGTTATGTTTAAGAAATTCCAGTGCCCCGCTTCCGTCTGATGCCGTACCTGCAATAACAAACCCTTCTTTTTCCCAGTCAATTAATACCCTTAAACCTTGTAAAATAAAATGTTCATCATCCACAAGCAGTACTTTTAACATTCTTCCGCCTCCATTCCTAAATATCTGCATGGAATTTTAATCTGTACAATAAGCCCCACCCCCTCCTCACCATCCAGTTCAAATACAGCTTCATTATTAGTTTCCATTTTCAGCCGCAGGCATGCATTAATAATGCCAGCACGTTCTTTCCTCTGTAAAAGCCGTATGCTTGCATTGCGCATTTTCCATAAAAGCTGCTCCATTGATTCCTCATCCATGCCTTTTCCTGTATCTTCGACTTCAATATACATAAACCCGTCCCTAAGGTATACACGTACAAAAATCCAGCCTGTCGCTGCTTTGCTCTCTATTCCATGTACACAGGCATTTTCTACAAATGTAACTAAAGTAAGTTTAGGGATTGTTAAACCCTTGCAACTGTCTTCTATATCAATTTCATATAAAAGCCTGCTGCCAAACCTGTATTTCTGTATGCTTAAATATGCTTTTACAAGTTCTGTTTCTTCTTCCACACTGGCAAAATCTGCTCCCCAGTCCACATACTGCCTTTCTAATACAGCCAGCTTTTCTATCATATTGGCAGTATCATACTCTTTTCTAAGGACACTATGCATCCTTATGCTCTCCAGAGTATTAAAAAGGAAATGTGGGTTTATCTGGCTGCGTAGTGCAAGCAGTTCTGCCCTCTGCCTTGCAACAGTCATTTCCTGTTCTTTTATCTTGTTTTTATATACAATCTGTATAAGCGTGTTTATCCTTTCTGCCATTTTATTGTAACTTGACATAAGGCTTCCTATTTCATCATTTCCATGTATATTTTTTATTTCAACCAGGTCCTCCTCATTATCAATATTCCTAAATGTATCACTTAATATTCCAAGCCTCTCTGTAAATGATTTATGCAAAGACTTCATAAGTATAATAGGGAAAACGGCATTTACCATAACAAGGAATATGATAATAGGAATGTTTTTCTTTATTTCTTTTAATGCAGTGTTGTCTTTGCTTAAAACATGCAAAACCAGCTTTGCGCCATATATTTCCATTTCTGTTTTATAGCCTGCCTTGCCTGGAATTGCCGCCTCTTCAAAGTCTTCGCCTGTACTTGCATATTTGCCATTAGATAATACAATTTTGCCATTCCAGCATATAAAAATATCCATCTGGTAATTCATTCTCTTTAAATACCTTGATATTCCAGAATAATCCATCTCTATTACAAGGATTTTCTCCCTCTGCTTATCAAAAAAATCCAGTTTTTTGATAAACATAAACTTCCGTTTTGGCTCTACGGCAGGGCTTTTTGCAGTATCATAATCAAACAGGACTATCTGTGAAAGCCCTGTTTCTTTAAAATATCCATACCATCCTGCGCCTGAATCCCTGCTGGTTCTTGAAACCCCTCCCCCGTTAACTATTGTGTCATTATCGCTGTACATTGTAACTTTTACATAATCCTGTCCAACAGTATCTTTTATATTAATCCCTTTTAAAAAATTATAATAGCTTGTTACATAGTCATAGGCATCTTTATATTCTTTATCAAGAAATCCATTAATATATTTATTCATATATATTTTTTTAGCCAGTCCCACAGCCTGTTCAACTGTATTGCCCAGGCTGTATTTTACTGCATTAGCGGCATTTTCCATTTCACTGTACTGTGATATCTTTTCTGAACGTATAACAATATAAACTATAATGCTGTCTGTAATCACCAGTGGAAGCAATATACATGCTATATATAAATAATAGAATTTCTTCTTAATATTATAATCATTAATCCTGTTTTCCAGTTTATGCAATATATTTTTCATATAATCCTCCATGCCATCCCTGGTGGCTCAAATAGTTATGAAAAATGGCTGTTATTCTTTACAGTAACTGGCTTCAGGCCCGGTATATGACTCTTTTAAATGTTCCTTTGAAATAAACAGCCCCTCTAATACAAATTCATCACTGGAAGCATAAATTTCAATTTTATTTATGCCCTTGTTTAAATTAACCTTAATCTCTGTCCTGTGGCACTGGTTTAATACAGCATCTGCCCACTCTTTATTATCCGGATTTCCTGCCTGGAAGCTTTCACTTACTGATGGAATTTCCCCATAATCTTTATTATTTAAGGATAATCCAAAAGATATCCTGCTTTCCTTTGAAACTGGGTTTGATGGCGCAGACCAGATTTCAAGATAATACCATCCTGCTTCCATAACAACAAAATTATATCCTAAAACTGCTGTTTCATTACTTTTTGTGTTATTTGAAGGAAATGCCTTATAGGCACTGCCAAGTTTGCCATAATTACTTAAAAGTTCCCATTTCCTGCCGTTTCCTTCTGTTATATATGACACACATGGCGCAGGCATTGACACATAACCATTTCTTTCAAAAAATGTGCCTTTTTGAAATCCTGGGATATTAACCTTCTGCCCCCATATGTCTACAGCAACTTCCGCATCTGCTCCTGTAATATATATTGTATGTTTTTCTGGCATGCCTGGAAGCTCTTCATTATTACATGAAATTACCAGGGTTTCCTGGACATTAACATGCTTTTTATCCCAGTCCGTTTTAATCCATCTGCAAGGCTTTTCCTGTCTTATGCTGCATTCAAAACCTTCTTTGCCGCCATTGGATACTAAAACTTTTATGCATTTTACGCCTGGATACAGAAAATCCTTTATTTCTATGTGGTCTGGCGTCCCATAGTTTTTAACTGCAGTAATTCTGCTTTCTGGTACTGATACAATAAGCTGTGCCTGCTGTAATGGCTCAACTGTACAGCGGACTGGCAGCCTGCACCCGTCATCATTCCATTTTATAAAGCCTGTATGCTGCCCTAGTTCCATTCCCTGCCATTTGCCATTAATAAAACCAGCAAATTCTTCTTTGTACAGCCTGTCCTTATAAAGCGCTTCTTTAACAAGGTTGCAGTACTTATTGGCATATACTTTGCCCTGCCTTGCATAAAATTCATTTTTGCCAGAATATAAATTCATAAGGATTGTATTCATGCCTGTAACAAGAGGGTATTCTATTATACTATAAAAAGTATTATGGCATACAGATGGCAGTTCTTTTTTTATGGCAGCAGTTTCTTTTAAAAGGCTGTTAATGCGTGTTACCATCCTGTCTGCTTCACCATAATTACATGGATGGTAAACCCTGCTATTTAATGATTCTGGTTTACGCATTGAAATAATATTGATATTTTCAGTTAAAATATCTTTAATTCTTAAAACAAGCTGGTCTTCTATAATTCCTCCAAACTGCTGTTTAACCCATTCTGCTGTAAACATGCCAGGGCTGTTTATATTCCCAGCTCCCCATTTTTCAAAGTCATAAGCCATTGCCATAAAATATGACAGTGGAAATTCATTACCCTTTATATCGCCTGCATTTACAATCCAGGCTGTATGTATCCCATGGCTGTATGCCTGTGACATCTGTTCCCATATTTTGGAAAGCTGTGTGGTATTTATCCATTCATATGATACTGGTGAACCGTGGTAATCCAGATGGTAGTACATTCCAAGCCCGCCTTTATGGTTTTGTACTGTTTTATCCGGCAGCCTGCGCATATACCCATAATTATCCTCACAAAACATTAATATTTTATCTTCAAGCCCTTCCCAGCCATTTAAGCCCTGTACTTTTTCTGTGCCATAGAAATACTCTTCTGTTTCTTTATATATTACTAACAGCCTTGGATGCCTGTATTCTTCTGTATCAGCATAAGTGCAGATTAATTTGTCCTGCTCTGTAATTATCTCTTTCCATAAGCCTATGCTTTCTTCCAGGCTCTCTGCACCCTGCATTACGCTGTCACGTTCCCCTCTCATGCCCATGGTTATAATATTTTCATATTTCCCACTGCGTACCAGCCCGTCCTTCCAGAATTCCAGCAGCCCGTCCTTATTAGATGAATAATTCCACTCTGTGCCATATTCTGGAACATCTTTTTTATATATGTCCCATTCCTCACCTGCACGAAGGCATGGTTCATGGTGTGAATTTCCCATAATAATGCCATACTCATCTGCAAGTTTCTCATTTAAACTGCCCGGCCCGTCAATTGCGAATGAAGCAGACCACATTGCAGGCCACAGATAATTGCCTTTAAGCCTTAGCAATAATTCAAAAACTTTCTCATACATATCTGCACAAAAACCGCCAAAATGTTTTCCTGCCCAGTTTCCAAAACATGGCCATTCATCATTTATAAAAAAACCCCTGTAGCGTACTGAGGGTTCTTTGGATATCTCTTCCATCTCTTTATTAAATGTAATACTGCCAGTACATTTTACAAATGCATCGCCCCAGTAGACAAGAGGACTTACGCCAAATTTTTCTGACAATGTAAAAATCCCGTATATTGTACCACGTTTATCACTTCCTGCTACAACAAGCGCTTTTTTTACACCTTCAAACGGGTTTTCAACAAAGTATATGCCATAAACTTCCCTGCGCCCGTTTACCCTGCTTAAATCTATTTTGCCATTCTGTTCCAGTTCTGTAAGAAGCTGGCTCTTGCCAGTTGTTGCATACAATATTATTTCTTCATTGCATTTGTAATTATCTGTAACCTGCGGGCATGTGCCAGTTACCATCTCCATATCCCCTGCCGACTTTAAAGCTGTTTTTCTTACGCCTTCAAAAGCAGTTTCTTCAACAACTATAGGAATACATCTGCCCTTTACAGAAACCATGTTTTTACTATTATCCATATATTCCTCCGCTACATACACACAAAGACCTTTTGTGTTATCCAAAAGGCCTTTTAATATACTAGATTAATAAATTAATATTCTATCTTCTCTTCACTGCCTGTTCTTTCTATTGTAAATAAGGCTGTCTTTTTCCCTGACAGTTCTTCGCTTCTTTTATCTGGCTGTTGCCCGCCAATACTTATAATATAACTGCCTGGACGTACTACGCATTCCCCTTTTTCTGTAATTATTGCAAAATCCCTTGCACTCAGTGTAATCTCTGCTTTTTTTGTTTCACCTGGCATTAATAAAATATTTTTAATGCCTTTAAGCTGGTATCCTGGCTCATATGTTTCAGCACCGTTATGTTTTATATATACCTGTACACTTTCATTAACCTGGAATTTTCCATTATTAGTTACTTCTGCTTTTACTGTTACACTGTCTGTAACACTGCATTCTGCCAAACTTACAGACTGCCCTGTATAGCATACATCTGAATATGAAAGCCCATACCCGAACGGATATAATACATTGCATCCTGTATAACGGTATGTGCGGTCTGCCATGCTGTAGTCACAAAAGTCTGGAAGTTCTTCTGTGTCCGAATAAAATGTAACCGGAAGCTTGCCTGATGGTGAATTTTCACCAAATATTGTTTCTGCTACTGCCCTGCCGCCACGTGCACCTGGATACCATGCGTCTATAATTGCATTAACATGTGTATCTGCCCATGAAAGGTCTATTGCACTTCCTGCAAGCAGTACAAGTATTACTGGCTTCCCTGCTGCTGTGACTGTTTCAAGTAGTTCCTGCTGCAGCCCTGGCAGCTTTAATCCTGGCTTGTCCCCACTTGCATATTCATTGCCAGCATCGCCTTCCTCGCCTTCAATCGTAGCATCAAGCCCAAGGCACATTACAACCACGTCTGCCCTTTCAGCAGCTATAACTGCTTCTGCGAAACGGTCTTTTTCTTCTGCCAGGAACTCAACTTTATCTTTATATAGATGGCATCCTTCTGCATATAATACTTCTACACTGTCCCCTAAATACTGCTGTATGCCTTCAAGTGGAGTAATATACCTTGAGGAAGTACCTGTATAGTTTCCAACCAGTGCATCTCTTGAGTCTGCATTTGGCCCTATTACAGCAATTGTTTTTATACTGTCCTTGTCAAGCGGAAGCATATTGTCTTTATTCTTTAATAAAACCATGCTTCTTTTTGCTGCTTCAACAGCAAGTTCTGTATGTTCTTTACATTCCACTTTGCTGTATGGAATATCTTTATAAGGTGATGGGTAATCCTCCATCATTCCAAGACGTATCCTTACTTCAACAAGGCGTTCTGCTGCTTCTGTTATTGCCTCCTCTGTAATAAGCCCCTGCTTGTACGCTTCACCAAGATGCAGGTAAGCAGTACCGCAGTTTAAGTCACATCCGTTCTCAACAGCCAGTGCTGCAGACTGTTCTACTGTGTCTGTTACATGGTGGTTCTCATGAAAATCATTTATTGCCCAGCAGTCAGACACTACATGGCCCTGGAACTTCCACTCACCTCTTAGTATATCCTTAAGAAGCCTTTTGCTGCCACATGCCGGCTCTCCGTTTACCCTGTTATAAGCCCCCATAACAGCTTCAACGCCAGCTTCCCTCACACATCTGCTAAAGGCATAAAGATATGTGTCATATAAATCATGTTCTGATACCTGTGCGTCAAATTCGTGGCGCAGTTCCTCTGGCCCACTATGCACAGCAAAATGCTTTGCACAGGCAGCCGATTTAAGGTGGTCACTGTCATCTCCCTGAAGCCCTTTTATATATGACATTCCAAGTTCTGATGCAAGATACGGGTCTTCCCCGAAAGTTTCGTGCCCACGCCCCCATCTTGGATCCCTGAATATATTAATATTAGGCGCCCAGAATGTCAAGCCTTTATAAATATCCCTGTCACCGCGTTTTGAAAATTCGTTAAACTTTGCCCTTCCTTCTGTTGATACAACATCTGCAACTTTATAAAGGAAATCCGGGTCAAAGGCTGCTGCCATTCCAATTGCCTGTGGGAAGACTGTTGCAACACCAGCCCTTGCAACGCCATGCAGCGCTTCATTCCACCAGTTATATGCAGGAATGCCAAGCCTTTCAATAGCAGGTGATTCATAAAGCATCTGTCCCATCTTTTCTTCAATAGTCATTTTTGATACAAGTTCTTTTGCATATTCTCTTGTTCTCTGGCTCATATTTGCTCTCCTTATTATTAATTTATTTGGCATTTATATTATTCAGAATAACATGGTAACTGTAAATTATCCATTAAGTTTATACTGCATCATATAAAAGCCATGCAAAATCAGCATAATTACTTCCTTTTTCCCCATTGGCAGATGCATACATTCCTATTGTGCATCCTACAAACCCGCCTGCTTCTTCTGTTGTATAAGGAAGCAGGCTTATATTTCCTGCTGCCAGGACTTTTTCACTGCCTGTTTTTATCCATACTGATGCTGTCTGGTTCTCTGCCCTTAATACAATTTCTGCCAGACCATCCTGTCTAATTTCTGTTACAGATATAATGTTATCTTTACCATGTATGTGTTCCACAACATAGAAAGCTTTGCCGTTGTCTTTCTTTTTTATTTCCATACGCAGATGGTTTTCGTGGTTCTGGTAATAGACAAGCCCTGCACTTTCATTGCCTGAAGGCGTAAATTCCAGCCCTGTGCCTGCTTCAAAACAGTAATCTTTCTGGCGTATGCCAAGGTAAGAAGCATTTGTTTTATCTTCTATCTTTTCCTCTTTTGCAAATAACCTTAAAAATCCTTTCCTTGCACTTAATGAATACTGGCTTCCATTCCTTGTATGTATTCCAAGCAGCCTGTCATCCAGCCTTTCATCATAAAAATGCAGATGGTCATGGTGTGAGATTTCATTAGCAAACCTGCATTCCTCAAATGGAAGTTCCATGCTTTCACAGAGCCTGCCAACGCCTGCATTAATTACAGGCCAGCCATCTTCCCATGTCACCTTTGCAAGAAAAGACTCCCTGCCCATGCTGCTGTGGCGCTTGCATGGACGTGATGCCAGCATTATTATATACCAGTTGCCATTGCCGTCATCAACAAGGTCGCCATGCCCTGCATAAATAACAGGGTAATCCATTCCAAGGTTTCTATGTGTAAATATTGGGTTTCTTGGGCATCCTTCAAACCATTTGAATAATTCTTTGCTCCTTGCCACGCTTATGCTGTGTTCAGAACCAGTGCCGCCTTCTGCATGCAAAAGGTAGTAATAGCCGTCAATCTTATAAATATGTGGGCCTTCTGGCCATATAACATCTTTTAATGCACCTTTCCATATTGCCATGCTTTCACCTGTAAGCTTCATCTGTGAAAGGTCAAGCTCCTGCACCCATATTTCCCAGTCACCATTATAACGCACGCCTTCCGGGTTTGGCCTTGTGCCTACATAGTAGCATCTGCCATCTGTGTCAAAGAAAATGTCAGGGTCAATCCCTTTTGCCTCTTCCCCAAGATAATATGGGTCTGACCATGGGCCCTCCGGCTTGTCTGCTGTCACTATAAAATTGCCACCATAACTTACATTAGTAGTAATCATATAATATTTGCCATTATTATAACGTATAGTTGGCGCATATATTCCTTTTGATATTTCACTCCCAGGCACTGGAAGCTGTTCCTCCCTGTCAAGTATATTCCCAATCTGTTCCCAGTGTGCCAAATCCCTGCTGTGGAATATTGGCACTCCTGGAAAATATGCAAAACTTGAATTAGCTAAGTAAAAATCTTCCCCCACCCTGCATATAGAAGGGTCAGGGTAAAAACCGCTTAAAACTGGGTTTACTGCTGTTACCATTGTTCTTTTCCTCCATATTCTTTATATTTATTGTTACTATTCACAATATCCAAAGCCTAATATTGTACACTTCTTTTCCTTGTCTGCCTTGTGAATCTCTATGCGTACAAAATGGCTTCCGCTTGTGTTTTCATTAATTATTAACATCGGGTTGCAGTGCAGCCAGCCATTTACATATGGGTCTGCTGTCCTGACATACTTGCCGTCTACATAAATATCTGCTTTTGCGGCATCTGTTTCCCCTGAATCTTTAAATACAAGCACAAGCGCTTTACATGTAACTGACATTTCAAAATAAGGCTTGTCTGTATTAGTCCCGTCATAGTGCCAGTTATATGGAAATTCAGGCACTAATTCCAGGCTTGCATCCATTTCCACACATTGCAGTATATTATCTGTACCTGTAAAGCCTCCAGGCATTATTTCTGCTTTTTTATATGTATCCTTCTTATCTAACAGCTTTATTTTTTCAAATGTATTTCCTATAACTGGTTCTTTTAATAATAATTTTTCTGTGCTGCTTTCCCCATCTGCCGCACTTCTGTCCGCCTCTGCCTGTTCCATAAGATAAAGCAGGCACTCTGCCATAATTTTATGCCCTGTATTAGATGGGTGGTAAATATCATAAAAATACTGGTTCTTGGTTAATACCCTGCCCTCACCATCTTTTTTATAAAACTGGCCTGTAACAGCATTTTTTATGCTGACCATTGGCAGGTTATAATTATTTCCAACCGGAATCATGCGTTCCTGCAAGTTTTCATCATTGGCAAATACAGAAAACAACAGTATTACAGCTGGCTTATTATGCTGGTTTAATGCCTTTTTAACAAGGCTTTCGTAAAAATCACCTTTTGTTTCGTCACCTTCGTCATTTACCGCAAATTCAATTATAATAATATCCGGCTCTGCTGTATTATCCCTTAACACATCACGTTCAAAACGTATTATGCCAAGTTCTGAAGGAGTACCGCCAACACCAGCTTTAATAAAACGCACATTGCTGCCATTGCTAAATTTATCTTTAAACCCACTATATGATTTATAAGCATAACATTCTGTATTTACCGGGGCAGCTCCTGCGCCTTGTGTAATTGAGCCGCCTATATATGCAATGCAGGTTTCTTTTCCGCTTTTTGCACGGTCTATGGCTTTTAGCAGCCTTCTGGTATCACCAAGGGATACAATGGAATCTGCCAGCATCTTTTTATAATACTGTGAATTAAAATCTATTTCGCTTTCTTCATTAACTTCTGGTGCATGGAAACCATCATTAAGGTACAGCCTTACATTTAATTTTGCAATCTGTTCTGGTTCTTCCATAATAACCTTAATCTGTCCTGGCTTAAAATCATCCTCCCTCCATGTAACATCAGAAAGGTAAATCCTTTTTTCTGTGCCATTGCCTTCTAAAGAAACCTTTAATTCTGTACCTCCTCCGTAAATATCATTTTTGCCATACATCTGGAATATAAATAAAACATTTTCTGATGGGTTTTTAGTTTCAACCGAAATGCCTATGCTGTGCACAAGTTTCCTGAAACCTTCCACACTGCTTAAAAGCGACAATTCTGTTTCACTGGTAATACCGCCTGTAATCTTGGCGCTGTTAGCAAGCCTGCCATCATCCTGGTACAAGTACTGTATCCCTTTTCCATCCTCCATTTTTGTTCCAAATATATCTTTATTTTTTATAATATAGAAAAAGCCCCTTCTTTTTTCCGGGTCTTTTGGTGCTGCTGGAGCATTCATAATTTACCTCTTTTCTGTATTATGCACGTTAAATTAAAAATCCTATAACTGGAATGAACCAAGTATTTCAACCAGGGAATCCGCCTTTGCCTGTAATTGCTTAGCTGGTCCTTCTAAATCCCCGACTGCACTCTCCTGTTTCTGCACTGTAATGCTTACATTTTCTGAACATGCCGATGTTTCAGCAGATACAGCAGATATATCTTCAATAGTGCCAAGTGTTTTATTTTTTGATGTGTCCATATTATATACATTGCCTGTAATGGTTTCCAGTGCCGCTAACAACCTGTCAATCTGCTGCCCAATCTGCCTGAATGATTCTGTAGTTTCTGAAACAACACCTGTCTGTGAAGATACAGCCTCTTCTGCTTCCTTTGCAGTTGAAACAACTTCACTTGTCTGCTGTATAATTTCATTAACAATATCCGAAATCTGCCCTGCTGACTCCAGGCACTGTCCGGAAAGCTTCCTTATTTCCTCTGCCACAACCGCAAAGCCTTTGCCTGCATCACCTGCACGTGCTGCTTCAATAGATGCGTTAATTGAAAGCAGGTCTGTCTGTTCTGATATAGAATTAATAGCAGAAACTATTGTACTTATTGACTTTGATTTATTCTCAAGTTCCTGTATTGAAGCTATTACATCCTTTGTTATATCCGTAGTTTTAGCAGAACTTCCGCCCAGGCTGTTTACAAGCTCTATTCCAGTTCTTATAGTTTCCCCGGCTTCACCTGCCAGTTTCCCAATCTCCTCTGTATTCTCACTTACGCTTGTAATAATCTCTGAAAGCATTTCCATATTTCCAAGGCAGTCTGCTGAACCAGTGTCCAGCCTGCTTACGCCGGTTTCAATTTCAGACAGGGCATCTTTAATATCCCTTGCGGTTTCTGTAAATAACCCCGCTGACTTTGTAACATAAGAAATAGCATCATTTAATTCAGCACTTACAACCTTTACATCTTCAAGAATGGCTTTCATATTGCTTGCTGTCTGGTTTACGCCTGCACATAAAAGCCCAAATTCATCCTTGCTTTTTGCTTTAAGCTGTACTGTTAAGTCCCCATTTGAAATTTTACGGAGTTTTTGTAAAATATAGTTAATTATGCCTGACATTTTTCTTGAAATTACAAGCCCCAGTACTAATGCTAAAACTGCAAATATGCCTGAAACTACAGCAGATACCATCTTTATATCTGCTGCTTCATCAAGCAGGCGTTTTGATGGAATAAGTGCAGCAACAACTGCACCTCCTGTTTCCATTTTTCCATAGACAAATAAATTCTCCCTGCCATTTAGTTGTATTATCTGGTTTCCTGTTACTTCTTCTGAACTTACCACATTATTATAGACATCTGTGCCATATATCAGGCTGTTTTTGTCTTCTGCGCCGGGTTCTGCATAAAATTCTTTGCCATCACTTGTAATTAATGCTACACAGCCATTTTTGCCTGTATCTACTGACTGTAATACATTACGTATAAACTCCGCACCAATATCTACTATAATACATACCTGCCGGCCCTGGAATTTCCTTGCAATCCTTACACCATAAAGCTCTGTATCTATGCCTAATACCCCGTCTGCTTCTGTATCCTGTCCAAATATAAACCATTCGTTAGGGTTTTCATTAACTTTTCTGCCCTGGTTTGTGGCAATATATGCACTGTAAGCATCAGAAGGCAGCAAAACATTGCCTCCCTGAAGGCTTCTGCCCCCATCTGCAATAAAATACACTCCACTTGCTTTAGAGTCCATAGACAGCTTACTTACAAGCTTGCCATTATATTTCTTCTTTAATGTATTAGCTTCAATCATGTCCATTTTGCCGCCAAAAAACGTCCTTAAAGCACTGTCTGTAAAATAATTTTTAAATTCATCTATTTCACTTGAAACAGCAAGGTTTATATACTTCTGCTGCATATCTGCTGTATGGCTTATGGACTTTTTATAACTGTTAATAACTGCTTTTGAGGCACTGTTATAAGAAACAGCACCAAGCACCAGTATGCCAATTACGGGTATTAAGAAGCAGACAGTAAGGTGCAGCGAAATGCTTTTGTAAAATGGTATTTCCAGTACACGCTTCTCTTTATTATGCTTTTTCTTCATCTAAAACACCCCCTGCTCTTGTTTTAAAATTCGAAAAACCTGCCACCCCTCCTGCTTTAATTGAAGAATAATAAGCCAGTGCAAATCTGTAACCTGTAAAATGGTCTAATGTAAAAACCATTTTTAGCGGCTCACCTATGCATTTCCACTGCCTGTTTTCCATATAGAAAAAAACTGCTTCATCTTTCCCATCTGTAAAATCACATGCAATTTTCAAACGGATATGGCTGCTTTCTGCCTTAACTCTTGCACACTCTGCAGGAAGGCTGTCATCACAGCCGCCTATGCCCGTTTCTGCAATGTCTGCAGGCGTGCCTCTTTTCTGCAATACTATTTCATAAGAGCCTTCTTTACGTGTTAATGCCAGAAATCCATAAAACCCTTGCAATGCACATATTCCTGCATAATCACCATTATTTAAACCACTTCCATCCACCTGTACTTCTGCCATGCATACTGGACCGTACATACGCTGTGTTAGTGTATTTTTTGCCTTTATAACATTAATACATGTCCTGTCTGTTTCCAGCGTTAAATACCCAGGTCTTTTTGTAACTGACCACAATGCATTGTCTGGCTCATGATTCCACTGCCATACATTTTTTAAAGTAACTTTTCCGCTGGCATCTGGCTGGTAATCGAAACTATCGCTTTCATTTAGTGGTTTATATATATGTCCAGGCTTTATACTCTGGATTTCTATTTTTAATGGGACTTTTCCATTATCTGGTACTGGAAACCCGTCTTCAAAATGCATTGGCACTAGAACCGGGCATCTTCCCACAGCCCCCATGTCCTGGAAAAGCATGCCATACCATTTCCCATTGTGCGCCTGGACTATACCGCCTTGCGCAACGCCGCAGTTCTTATAACCAAATGCATCATCAAGTATATCACCGCCTTTAAATTCACCTTCCAGTGACTCTGCCATATAACATGCCTGGATACGCCGTCCGCTCCCGCCTTTTGCCCAGTGTATAAAAAAGGCATAATATTTTCCATTTATTTTATATAAATGCGTGCCTTCAAAACCCAGTTTATAATTATCTGTATCTTCAAGAACCATACGGTTTAACCCACCTTTAAGCGGCGCTGACAGATCTGGCTTTAACTCTGTAATATAAATCTGGCGGTTTCCATACATTATATAAATCCTGCCGTCATCATCAAATAACAGGGAACAGTCATGGTAAAACCCTTCTATATACTGTTTTCTCCATGGCCCGCAGATGCTTTCTGACTGGTACAAATATGTTTTTCCTGTATCATTTGCTGCAAAGCATACATAGAAAGTTCCTTTATAATGCCTGAGTGAAGCCGCCCACATGCCTTTGCCATATATCCCCCTGCCATCAGAAAGTTTCTGCCCTTCTGTACTATCCAGGGTATCATACACATATGACATTATTTCCCAGTGGCATAAATCATACGAACGCAAAATTACTGCTCCTGGCATAAAATGCATTGTTGTGCTAACCATATAATATGTATCTTCTACACATATTACATCTGCATCAGGATAATCTGACCATATAACTGGATTTTCCACCATATCAATACCTATACCTTTCTATACAATAACTAATAAAGTCCAAATGCCTTCAGGCTGCCATTTCCTTCCCCCCTGAATGTAAGATAAACAGGCCATTCACCATCCGGGATTTCTGCTTTTGCACTAAATTCTGTCCATATATTAGAAAACTCTATAGGTATTTCTGCAAGACATTCACCATCCCATGCTGTGCGCACCTCAAATACACCTTTAAAGTAGCCACGTGTCCAGATTTTGATTTCACTTATGCCCTGGCAGTTAAAATATTTAAAACCTGCTGTTGCTGTATTACGTATATTGGCAATATACCCGTCCTCCATATCACCATCACTGCCATCCTGTACAATTACAGGGCTGCTGCTGTCATCACCTGAATATATAAGCGGCCTGTCTGTAAGCTTATAAGAAGCTGTGTATGTCTGGTGCATAGCTCTGGTAAATAAGTTGCATGCAATATATGCTGGGTGGACTCCCCTGCCTTCAAGCGGTTTGCCATTTAAACCACATGAAGTAAGTTCTGCCTGTCTGAACATGCCATTTCCGTCCATTTCAAGGCGTTCTGCACATCCCTGCCTGCTGTACCATGTGCCATTGGTCTGGCGGTGGTAAAATATATACCATGCTTCCCCTATCTGTACTATGCTTCCATGGTTATTTCCCCCATACACTGCCACCATCTCTGCTGGTTTATATGTATCTATATGCAGGTCACAGTTGCTAACAAGCACCCCTGCATATTTAAAGCCGCTGTCTGGCTTTTCACTAACTGCATAACACAATTCATGCATTACCTCTGATGAATATATAAAATAGTATTTATTATTTATTTTACGTATGGAAGATGCTTCAAAAAACGCATGACATTCATATTCTGTACCACTGCTGTATTCACTTCCTGGCACAATTACCACAGGGTCTTGTATTACTGTAAGCATATCACCGCCTAAAACTGTTACAGATGCACCTTTCCTGGATTTATCGCCCTTGCCGCAGAAGCCTGTATACAGGTATACTTTCCCGTCTTCATATAAAACGCCTGGGTCGAACTGTGGCTGGTCTCCTTCCCTTTCACCTAATAAAACGCCATCTTGATAATGTACATTTCCATAAAATTTATAATTGCCTGCTGGTGTATCACATACTGCTACTGAAACTATCTGCAGCTTATCCAGCACATAATATAAATAATACCTGCCGTCATGCCCTATTGTTATATCAGGTGCATAAAGGCACATGCTGCCATCCGGGTTTGCAGGGTCATCTGTTTTCTTGTAAATTACCCCTTCATACCTCCAGTCACCTGGATTATCCACCGGCGCTGACCAGCATACATAGTCTCCCTGGCAGAAAACATCACCATTAAACTGGTCATGTGAGCCATATACATAAACCCTGCCATCAAAAACATATGGTTCACCATCTGGCACGTATTCCCATGAAGGCAGGTATGGGTTAAATGCTTCTTTATTTTTACCAGCCCCTCTGTTCCCAGTATGTTTTATCATAAAATCTATAAACGGGGTTTCTGTGCCACTGTTTGTTTTAATGCCATCTGAATTAAAAACCATTTCATATGCACAGTCTTTAGTATATGGTTTCCACTCTGGCAGTTCTTCCCCGTCAGTGCCAGTGCCATTTGGGTCTCCACTTTTAATAAAATTGCATAAATAATCACACATTTTCCTTGCAAGGTCATAGTGCTTTCCAGTAAAAGGCCTCCAGCACTTGGCAAGTGTTTCAAAAAAGAACCATAAATCTGATGAATGGAAACTTCCAGGGTTGTCCCATCCAGGCAGGTTCTCATCAAAACAGTAGTAATAGCAGTTTTCATTGTTGCCATTCTCCCTGTTTTTAAGAAATGTACCTTTAACTGCACATTCTATCCCGTTTACAGGTGCATATCCGCCATCACGGAATACATGGCTTTCTTCAAACCCCAGAAATTCTTCTGTATTGCTTCCAAATATCATTTCTGCCTTTTCTTTTAATTCTTTTTCTGTAGAAGCATTAATTACATTTAAAAATTCATCCCTGGTGTTCCCTGCCATTATTGGCACATTAATATGTTTATCCATGGCAATAAGCTCTAATGGGTCTCCATCTAAAAACCTCTGGTCACGTACTGTAAACATCCTTGGGTTTTCTTTTACATATTCTGCATATTTCATGCTTAAATAACGTGCATCCATCATTCTTGCCTGGCTGATATTTTCTGCGCCCGCAAATTCAAGAAACTTTTTTCCATTTTTCTGTGCACTTTCCATGCTTTCAGGCGAAAATACAAATTCCCTTTCATATGGGTTCCCTATCATTCCGCTCATTATAACAGCCTTCTGGAACAGCCCCTTATTTTCCTTACAAACCATTTGTGATAAAACACTGCCACCGCCTGCTGACTGTCCTGCTATCGTGATATTACCAGGGTCTCCGCCAAACGCCTGTATATTCCTTTTAACCCACTTAAGCCCTGCCTGCTGGTCTAAACTTCCAAAGTTGGCAGGTGCGTCCGACTGCTGCACCATAAGTTCCGGATGTGTCATAAAGCCAAACACATTAAGCCTGTAACTTACAGTAACAACCACAATCCCACGCCTTGCTATACGTTCGCCATCCATCTCCATTTCTGATGTGTAACCCCACTGCAAAGCACCGCCAAAAAACCATACCAGCACAGGCAGGCGGCTTTCATCTGATTTGGCATTAGTCCATATATTCAGGTACAGGCAGTCCTCATCCATTTCAATATCCGGGTCAACATGCCATTCCCGGCAGTAAAGGTCATCACCAATACCTGGAGTATCCTGTACTGGTATTGGTTTAAACTTATAAGCATCCAGAACCCCGTCCCAGTCCTTGCATGGCATTGGCGCCCTCCACCTGTTTTCATAAACAGGCGGTGCCGCAAACGGGATTCCTTTAAATGCAGTAATGCGTGGGTCTGGTGCTGGAAGCCCCCTTACAAGCCCGTTTTCAGTTTTTGCAATCCTAATCATGTTTTATCCCCCATTCTCTATATAGTTTATAAAAGTAACAAAAACCCCATATAAATTGCTATTTATTGCTGGCTTTGGCATTGGGAAGGCTCATAAAGCAATTTTTCTATTATAAACCTTGGCCGCTCTTTTACTTCCATATATATCTTGCCTATATA
>CAJTXH010000018.1 GCA_910580005.1 uncultured Lachnospiraceae bacterium
TAGGGATTTTATGCGCCATTACGTGGGCTGGCGTAGCGGAAGCGTGCCCTGGAGTGTAATATTTAACTGGGTACGGAAACCCTGCGTCCGTTTTTACACAAACACAGGATAACTGGAAATTTATGAAACAGACGTGCAAATTGTCAGAAAACTATTGCAAAACCAAAACAAAAGTGTTACAATTAAGACACTTAAAAAAGACAGCGGTTTTATACCGCAGATGTCAGGTGAGGAGGAGGATATGCGAAAGAAATCCCATATTTCATTAGCTTGGTATCTGATGAATAGTGAGGGAATGGAAATGCTTGGAGGTCATAAAGGTTCATTCTATATAGGTAGTATATTACCAGACTGCGTTCCATCATTTTTCGTGAGGAAGCATACATTTGAGGATTCCTTTGACATCCTGAAAAAAGAGCTCGGAAAGCTGGTTTCACATTTTGATGTAAGAAAAGGGGCAGACTGCTACTTTTGCAGGCATCTTGGTGTGATAGTCCACTATATAGCTGATTATTTTACGTTTCCGCATAATGCTAATTACCCCGGGAAGTTAAAAGACCATTGTGTTTATGAAGAGGAACTGAAACATGCAATCCGTTCCTATGTCCATAGCCCGGAAGCAATAAGAAAGCGTTTAGCGGAAACAGTCCATTCCCCAGGTGCGATATTGAACTTTGTCCAGAGGATGCACGAGATTTATACCAGAATGCAGAGTGCTGTGAACCGTGACTGTGAATATATTGTAGAGCTTTGCCATACTGTTGTTGATGCAATCCTTCTGTTATTTGAAGAACAAACTAAAGAAACGCACCTCAGAATACCAGCTTAAGATTATGGAAGGCGGAAAGTTTTATGAGGACGGAACCGTACATCGTATAAGGGGCTGCCTGTTACACATAATAAAGTAACAGGCAGCTTTTTTGTTTTACATTTATAGGAGGGAAACCATATGGAGCACATGGTGTCAGTAAATATTTTAAAAGAAGATAAATCTGAGGAAGAAGTTGAAATATACTTTGAAACTGATGACTTTGAAGAACTTGTAGAAGCAGAGGAAAAAGTTGCATTTATAAAAGAACAGGCAAAGAAACAGTATGAAGATGCCAGGAAAGTTTATTTTACTAAAAAAGATTTAAAAGAACTGCAGGAAGAAATTGATGATATATATGATAAATCAGACTGGCATAATGATGAAACATTTGATGAATTTATGGAGCATGAGGACTTCTATTAAAAATGAGAGATAGCTTACTTAAAAAATTCAGACACTTATCACATTTTCTATCTTGACTTCTTCCTGATTTGCGGTAGAATAGATGATAGCGTTTTGTGTATAAAGCGTTACGCAAGATTAATTTTGGAGGAGTAAAAATGAATTCAGCAAAAAAATTAATGAACCAGCAAAATAAGACTGATAGTAATGCATCTAAAGCAGGTGTCCCGGCTTCTGGTGACAGGGTTTTAGGGGACGCAGGCGGCGGTCCAGACAAAAAGCCAATAATCCTTGGTGCAATATGTGTTATAGTTGTACTGGCGCTTTGTATAGGCGTAGGCATACAGCAGTTAAAGCCGCAGAGGGTGCTGGTGGTTAATGATACAAAGAAGACTATGGATGATATGATGTATCCTATTTATGAAAGGGAAAGCATGTACCTTCCTTTAAATGAAACATACCAGTACATGATGGGTTCTTCTGTATGGGATGTCGGCTACCAGGGTGACGATTCTTCTGTTGAAGCAGGCACAAATAATTCTGATGGTCTTAAAATAGAGATAATGAATAAAGAAACAGAATATGAAATCTTATACCAGGAAGCTCAAAAGGCTGGATATGAGGTTACAGAAGATGAAAAAAAAGATGCAGAGAAGAAGGCGGATGAGGCATTAAAGGGGCTTTCAGGCGTACAAAAGCTTAAACTCTGTATTTCAAAGAAGAATTTAACTTCAAGGTTTGAAAAAAGGATAGTTGCAGACAGGTATAAGGCTGACCAGCAGGCAAACCTTAATAAAGAAGTTGATGAGGATAAGGCAGTTGCAGATATTTCAAAAGAAGATTACCGCCAGTATGATATAGATTATTATTATGTCTCACTTTCTACTGTTGACAGTGAGGGTAATTCAAAAGAATTATCAAAAAGTGACAAAGAGGAACTTGTAAAGGATATAAAGGCACTTGCTAAAAAAGCAGCAAAGGCAAAGGACTTCTCAAAACTTATTGAAGATGAAGAAAAGTCAGATATTAAATATAACACAGGCAATTTTACAGAGAAATCAGGCTGGACATTTGTTTCTGATAAGAATTTAAAGAAAATCAAAGCTTTAAAGAATGGTGAAATTTCAGAAGTATTTATTGATGATTCTGCTGGATATTATGTATTTGTAAAGATGATAGATAATAATTCAACAGAAAGCTATGAGTCAGAGTGTGACAAGGCAATTAAAGAGGCACAGAAAGTTAAGTATGATGAATGGTATAAAGGGATTAAAGATAGTTATAAAGTTGAGATAAATAATGAAATCTGGGATGATATAACTATCGGGGCAGTAACAACAAATATAGTGACTGCAGAAGATTTGCAGGCAATGGCTGAAGAAGATTCTTCGGGCACATCAGAATAATAAAAAAGTAACAGGAAGTTATTAATGCAGTACAAGCCGTATGGATTATAATTAACAGATGCCATATGGCTTGTTGTTACTATATTAAAGCTGCTTTGTACATATTATATCAGACGAAATGGAGGACACATAATTTATGGGAAATGTTAAAAGAATTTATGTTGAAAAGAGAACACCTTATGCTGTACGTGCAAAAGAACTGGCAGAGGAGACAAGGCGTTATCTTGGTATTAAAGGGCTTGAAAATGTACGTGTGCTTATACGTTATGATGTTGAGAACTTAAGTGATGAAACATATAAACAGGCACTTGTTACTGTGTTTTCTGAACCGCCTGTAGATAATTATTATGAGGAAGAGTTTAGTTATAAGGAAGGAAGCCTTGTATTTTCAGTAGAATATCTTCCAGGGCAGTTTGACCAGAGGGCTGATTCAGCAGAACAGTGTGTAAAACTTTTAAACGAAAAGGAAACCCCTGTTATACGTTCAGCGGTTACGTATGTTTTTGAGGGCAATATCACAGAAGAAATGGCAAACCGTATAAAGGAATACTGTATTAACCCTGTTGATTCACGTGAAACAGATGAGAAGAAACCAGAAACGCTTGTACAGGAATTTGATGAGCCGGCAGATGTAGCTGTATTTGAAGGTTTTAAAGATATGCCAGAAAAAGAGTTAAAGTCACTCTATAATTCATTAAACCTTGCAATGACATTTAAAGATTTCATCCATATCCAGAATTACTTTAAAGGGGAAGAAAAAAGAGACCCGTCTGTTACAGAAATACGTGTGCTTGACACATACTGGTCTGACCATTGCCGCCACACAACATTTCTTACAGAACTTAAAAATGTTGAATTTAAAGACGGGTATTATAAAGAGCCTGTTGTTAAAGCTTATGAAGAATACCTTGAGGCAAGGAAAGAGCTTTTTAAAGACAGGAAAGACAAGTTTGTTTCACTTATGGATATTGCGCTTATGGGAATGCGCAAACTTAAGGCAGATGGAAAACTTGATGATATGGAAGAGTCAGACGAGATTAATGCATGTTCTGTAATTGTGCCAGTGGAGATTGATGGCAGGACTGAGGAATGGCTTGTATTCTTTAAAAATGAAACACATAACCACCCAACGGAAATTGAACCGTTCGGTGGGGCAGCCACATGCCTTGGCGGTGCAATACGTGACCCTCTTTCAGGACGTGGCTATGTGTACCAGGCTATGCGTGTAACAGGCGCAGCAGACCCTTCTGTGCCTATGTCAGATACATTGCCTGGAAAGCTTCCACAGAGAAAAATTGTAACAGGCGCAGCACAGGGTTACAGTTCATATGGCAACCAGATAGGGCTTGCTACTGGGCTTGTAAATGAGGTATACCATCCAGGCTATGTTGCAAAACGTATGGAGATTGGTGCTGTTATGGGTGCAGCGCCACGCCGCAATGTAATCCGTAAAAACAGTGACCCAGGCGATATAATTATACTTATCGGCGGACGTACAGGGCGTGATGGCATTGGTGGTGCAACTGGTTCATCTAAGGCACATACTACAAATTCCATTGATGTGTGCGGGGCAGAAGTACAAAAAGGAAATGCTCCTACAGAGCGTAAAATACAGCGCCTTTTCAGAAGGGAAGAGGCAAGTTTAATTATTAAAAAGTGTAATGACTTTGGTGCAGGTGGCGTATCAGTTGCCATTGGTGAGCTTGCAGACGGGTTAAGGGTGAACCTTGATAAAGTGCCTAAAAAGTACGCAGGACTGGATGGCACAGAACTTGCGATTTCTGAGTCACAGGAACGTATGGCGGTAGTAGTTGCCAAAGAAAATGTTGATAAAATGTTAGGGCTTGCAGCAGAGGAGAACCTTGAAGCCATAGTAGTTGCAGAAGTAACAGAAGAGCCGCGCCTTGTGCTTTTATGGAGGGACAAGGTTATTGTAAATATATCAAGGGCATTTCTTGATACTAATGGGGCACACCAGGAAACAGATGTTGTTGTAACAATGCCTTCAGAGGAAGATAATTACTTTACGCAGGAAAAAGAAGTTACAGATATAAAAGAAGCATGGCTGTCAACGTTAGGTGATTTAAATGTATGCTCACAAAAAGGGCTTGTTGAAATGTTTGACAGTTCAATTGGAGCAGCAAGTGTATATATGCCATATGGCGGTAAGCGCCAGCTTACACCTGTACAGGCAATGGTTGCAAAGCTTCCTGTGCTTTCTGGCAAATGTGACACAGTTACAATGATGAGTTATGGAATTGACCCATACCTTGCAAGCTGGAGCCCATACCACGGCTCTGTATATGCAGTAATATTATCTGTTGCCAAAATAGTTGCAGCAGGCGGTGATTACAGCAAGATACGTTTTACATTCCAGGAATATTTTAAACGCCTGGGAGAAAACCCTGAGCGCTGGGGTGAGCCTTTAGCCGCCCTTCTTGGTGCATATGATGCACAGATAAAGCTCGGGCTTGCTTCCATAGGAGGCAAGGACAGTATGTCAGGCACATTTAATGATATTGATGTACCTCCTACATTGTGTTCATTTGCCGTAGATATTGCAAAAGTACAAGATATTATTACACCAGAACTTAAAGAGGCAGGCAATGTGCTTGTTAAGTTTGATATAGAAAAAGACAAGTATTCACTTCCTGTATACAGCCAGCTTATGTCCCTTTATGGACAAATCAGGGATATGGCACAGGCAGGGATTATTAAGTCAGCTTATGCAACGGGATATGGCGGAATATGTGAAGCTGCAAGCAAAATGGCATTTGGCAACGGGCTGGGTGTTACAATAGACAATAGTGTAAGCAAAACAGCATTATTTGCAAAAGATTATGGTTCAATAATTGCAGAAGTTACTGTAAATGACCTTGGAAAGATTACTGCACCTTATACAAAGGTTGCAGAAATTACAGATAGTGCAGAGTTTGTATATAATGGTACAGCCATTACAATGGAAGAAGCATTAAAAGCATGGACATCGAGGCTTGAAAGTGTATTCCCAACAAGGTCAGGCGTAAAACAGACAGAACTTGAAGATGTTCTATATAAAGAAAAAAAGATTTATATATCAAAGAACAAGATAGCAAAACCAGAAGTATTTATTCCAGTATTTCCAGGTACTAACTGCGAATATGATACTGCCAGGGCATTTGAGGCAGCAGGGGCAGTTGTAAATACAGTTGTATTTAAAAATATGACAGAAAGCCAGATTACAGACTCTGCCAGGGCATTTGAAGATGCAGTAAGAAACGCCCAGATACTTATGTTTTCAGGTGGTTTCAGTGCAGGTGATGAACCAGATGGTTCAGCTAAGTTTATATCATCAGTATTCAGGAACCAGGGGATAATGGAAGCAGTACATGAACTTATAAACAGAAGGGATGGGCTTGTGCTTGGCATATGCAATGGTTTCCAGGCACTTGTAAAACTTGGGCTTGTGCCTTATGGTGAGATAAGGCCGCAGTCAGCAGACTCACCAACGCTTACAACAAACAGCATTGGACGCCATATTTCCAAGACAGTATATACTAAAGTTGTTTCTAATAAATCACCTTGGCTTTCAAAAGCAAAGCTTGGCGGTATTTATTCAATCCCTGCATCACATGGGGAAGGGCGTTTTGTTGCAAGTGATGAAGTAATAAAGAAGCTTTTTGAAAATGGACAGGTTGCAACAAGGTATGCAGACCTTTCAGGGAAACCAACAATGGACGAAGACTTTAACCCGAATGGCTCATATGCTGCAATTGAAGGAATTACAAGCCCTGACGGGCGTGTGTTTGGCAAGATGGCACACTCTGAAAGAATAGGTGGCGGGGTTGCCATAAATATATATGGAAACCAGAACCAGTATATATTTGAGTCAGGTGTAGAGTATTTTAAATAATAATATAATTACAGAAAGGAAAGAAGATTTATGAAAAATATAATTAAAACAGATAAAGCACCAGCTGCTATAGGACCATATTCACAGGCAGTTGAAGTAAATGGCATGGTATATACATCAGGTGTAATCCCTGTTGACCCCGTAACTGGTGAAATTACAGGCAGTACAGCAGCAGACCAGGCGGAGCAGGTATTTTCAAACCTTAAAAATTTAATTGAAGCATCAGGGGCTTCTATGGAAAATATAATTAAGACAGTTGTATTTTTAAAAAATATGGAAGATTTTACTGCTATAAACGGAGTTTATGCTAAATATTTCCCACAGCCTTATCCTGCAAGGTCATGTGTTGAAGTAGCAAGGCTTCCAAAAGATGTTATGCTTGAAGTTGAGGCAATAGTTGTAAAATAATAGTATTTTACTTTAAAACGGACAGTTTCTGTGCCAGAGCCAGAATAAAATAACTAAAAACTGGGTGTTAAAAATTATTCGTATGGTTATTTTTGCTTCTCTATAATAGTAGAATATTCTATCTGTGTAGAAAAATACTTAACAATTTACCTGCCTTTTAGGCAATATATGCCATTTTTCCAAAAAAATACGTTAAAACAGGAGTTTTTTGGTTAAATTTATGTTAAAAGAAGTGTTGACAAATAATGCTGGCGTTGCTATAATTGGTTTTGCAATGTAATAGATTTGTAATAATTATTCTATTTATTTGACAATATTTATATTTTGATAGAAAGTACAGTAAATTTATTTTAAATTGTTATAGGAAGAAACTAATTGGAGGTAATTATGGTTAAGACACATTGGGTTAAACGTGCTGCTGCATTTGGAACAGCAATGACATTATCACTTGCCTGCTACAATATACAAGCTGCGCCTGCCGCTAGTGCAACGGCAGTGTGCCAGGAAACAGAAATAGCAGGTATTTCATTGTCTTTAGATAAATATTATTCTACAAATTTTGTTGAAAGGTCTGTTCCAGAAAATGATACCAGTACAACATCACCTGAAACATCTTCTGAACCAACAAAAACAACAGAACCAGCAGCTACAACAGAACCAACAGCTACACCAGAAGCAAAAAAGACCAGCCAGGACAAAAAAAGTGTAACAAAAAAGAAAACTAGTACACATAAAGTTTCAGAACGCTGGAAGACAACAGGTATATCAATAGCTGATAATTATGTTAATATACGCAGACATCCACGTATAAGGGGTTCAAAGGTTATCGGAAAGTTATACAGAGGGTCAGCAGCCAGGATAATCCGTACATGCAAAGGCGGATGGGTACAGATAGATTCAGGTGGATTTAAAGGTTATATAAAGAAAGAATTTCTTGCAACAGGTGCTGATGCTGAGAAGCTTGCAGATAAATATGGTACTAAATACATAACAGTTAAGGAAGGCACAATTACACTTAATGTAAGGTCAAGAACAAGTACAAAGTCAACAATTGTCACACAGATTCCTGAAGAGGAAAGGTTTTATGTAGAAAAGATGTGTGGTGACAACTGGGTAAGGATTTCAATAGATGATGGCAGGGGATATGTTGCCAAAGAGTTTGTTAATTTAAGGGTAAGATTTAAGAAAGCTATTTCTATAAAGGAAGAGCGTGCAAGGGCACGTGCAAAAGCAGCAGCAGAAAGAGCAGAGCAGGAAAGGCTCAGGGCGCTTGCAGCAGAGAGGGAAGCAGCTAATGAGGATTCATCAGACAGCTCTTCATCAAGCAACTCATATTCAAGTTCTTCATCAGGAAGCAGCTCATCTTCAGGAAGTAGCTCATCTTCAGGAAGCAGCTCATCAAGCAGCAGCCACAGCAGTTCTTCATCAGGAAGCAGTTCATCAAGCAGTAGCCACAGCAGCTCTTCATCAGGAAGTTCATCTTCATCAGGAAGCAGTTCAGATTATGGCAGCAGTACAGGTGAACAGATAGCAGCATATGCACAGAAGTTTGTTGGTAATAAATATGTATATGGTGGAACAAGCCTTACAAATGGAACAGACTGTTCAGGGTTTACAATGAGTGTATATGCACAGTTTGGGTATAGTATTCCAAGAACTTCAAGTGCACAGTCAACATATGGCACAAGTGTAAGCTTATCAAACTTACAGCCAGGAGATTTAGTATTCTATAAAAATGGTGGTTCAGTAGGACATGTTGGTATGTATATTGGCGGTGGCTCAATAGTACATGCAAGCAATGAAAGAGATGGAATTAAAATTTCAGGCATGTACTACAGACAGCCATGTGGCGCAAGAAGAATAGTTGGTTAATATAATAGTACAATAAATGTATGCCGGGAGGTGTTTCTCCCGGCTTTAGTTTTCGTTTAAAGCAATATACAATGGAGGCATGAAAATGGCAGGGACAATGGTGCATCTTGTAATAGCAGACATACTGGCGCAGGAATGGGCAGGTAAAGAAATTATTACACCATATGGAAGTACCAGGGTAGTGTATGATTATTTTATAGCAGGAAATATATGCCCGGATGGTATTATGGCACGCAAGGACTATGTAAGGGAAATGAAAAAGCATACACATTTCAGGGATAATATAAATGATGGTGATTTCCATAAAAAAGAAAATATTAAACTTTTCCATAAAAGGCTGGAAAAATTTATGGAAAACAGTTTTGCCAGCTATAAAACTAATGATGAAAGAAGCCTTTACCTTGGGTACTGGGTGCATATGCTGGCAGATGAAATGTTTGTTGTGCAGATACGTCCAGAATTTTTAGGAAATATTTCTGTGACAGGCCTTACAGAACAAAATATGGAAACCTTTAAATATTTTAGCAAGGATGTTGATATGGTGGATTTCCGTATTGTAAACGAGTATAAAGGCATACAGAGGATATATAATGCATTGTCAGAGGTAAAGCCATATGAAATAAAAGGGATGATAACAAAAGAGGAGCTTACGGACAGCCGTAACTGGATTTTGCAATACTTCTTTGAAACAGAGCATACTGGAGTGGCAGAACCTGTATATATATCATATAAAAGGATGATGGAATTTATTAAGGACACTGCCAGTAAAATATCCCATGATTTTAAAATGGTTTCCAATATGGATAATTAAATAAAGCAAACAAAAACTGCCGTCCCATCTGCCAGAAGATGCAGAACGGCAGTTTTAATATTGCCAGGTGCTGTACTGTTATCTATTACAGGTTATTATACACAGCCCTGTGCTTTCATAGCTTCAGCCACTTTTAAGAAACCAGCAATATTTGCACCAGCCATATAATTGCCAGGCATATCAAAGTCCCTTGAAGCTTCGTCACATGACTTGAAAATCTGTGCCATAATTCCCTTAAGCTTAGAATCAACTTCTTCAAATGTCCATGAAAGCCTTTCTGAGTTCTGGCTCATTTCAAGTGCTGATGTAGCAACACCGCCTGCATTAGCTGCTTTGGCAGGACCATAAAGCATGTTATTTTCAAAATAAATATCAATAGCTTCAGGAGTAGAAGGCATATTTGCACCTTCTGCTACGGCATAACATCCATTTGCTGCAAGTGCTTTTGCACTATCTGCATCGATTTCATTCTGTGTAGCACAAGGAAGGGCAATATCACATTTAATAGTCCATATGCCAGAACAGCCTTCAGTATATGTTGCATTGCTGTGGGAAGTCCTGTCCACATATTCTTTAATACGTCCCCTTTCAACTTCCTTAATCTGCTGTACAACAGGAAGGTCAATTCCATCAGGGTCATAGATATATCCATTAGAGTCTGAAAGCGCAACTACTTTAGCACCAAGTTCAGTTGCTTTCTTTGTAGCATAGATAGCAACATTTCCAGAACCGGAAATAACAACAACCTGGTCTTTAAAACTCTTGCCATTAGCTTTAAGCATTTCATCTGTAAAATAGCAAAGACCAAAGCCGGTAGCCTCTGTACGAGCGAGCGAGCCGCCGTATGTAAGGCCCTTTCCTGTAAGTACGCCTGACCATTCATTGCGTATTCTCTTATACTGCCCAAACATGTAACCAATTTCACGTGCGCCTGTGCCAATATCACCAGCAGGTACATCACAATCTGGCCCGATATGTCTGTAAAGCTCTGTCATAAAGCTCTGGCAGAAACGCATAACTTCACCATCGCTTTTACCCTTAGGGTCAAAGTCAGAACCACCCTTGCCGCCGCCAATAGGAAGTGTTGTAAGGCTGTTCTTGAAAATCTGTTCAAAACCAAGGAATTTAATAATACCACTATATACCGAAGGATGAAGCCTTAAACCTCCCTTATATGGGCCTATAGCAGAATTAAACTGTATACGGAAACCTCTGTTTACCTGTGTCTTGCCATTATCATCTACCCAAGGCACACGGAAAATAACCTGTCTCTCTGGTTCTACTATGCGTTCAAAAACTCCTGCTTCTACAAGGTCAGGCCTTTTTTCAACAACTGGTTCAAGAGATACAAAAACCTCTGTTACAGCCTGTATAAATTCTGGTTCTCCTGCATTTCTCTTCTTTACTGTTTCAAGTAAGTCAATTAAATACTGATTTTTTAACGCCACTGCTAAAAAACCTCCTTCTGTTTAAAAATATAATTATTAGTGTTCATTGGAATTGTATAATTGTATTCCATCCATAACAGTATTACACAAAACTTCCAATAATTCAATAATTTTTTTATGCTAGAACCCTTAATTTTGCATTTTTAAATATGTCTTAATAAATAATAGAAAATATATCCACAGGCTTAATAAAATTAGGAAAGTAAAATATGAACGAATTATTTACAATTTAGACATATTTTAGACATATTTAACCGTTATTATCATAATCAGAAAGTGAAAACTTTCTACTCCCACCCTATTATACGCTGGATAACGTGAGTTATCCGACAAAAAGAGCCTTCCCGGGCTCTTTTTGTTTTTAACAGGAAATTTTTATAGTAAGAAACAAGGAGGGATAATTTTATGTCGTGGAAATATATATTATTTGACTTAGATGGAACTATTACCGATTCCCATGATGGTATTATTAATTGTATTAAATATGCACTTGGTGAAATGGGCTATAGAATACCATGTGATGAGGAACTTTATGGGTATATTGGGCCACCGCTTTATAAAGGTTTCCAGGATATTGCAGGCATGGAACCTGAAGAAGCTTTAAATGCTGCTGCCATATACCGTAGCAAGTACAGTGTTACGGGGCTTTTTGAAAACAAACCATATGATGGGATAGAGGAAGTGCTTAGGACTTTAAAGGAACATGGCAAAGTAATAGTGCTTGCAACTTCTAAGCCAGAAGAATATGCCATCAGGATTTTAGAGCATTTTAACCTTTCCATATATTTTGATGAGATTGCAGGCGGTGCTCTTGATGGAAGCCATAATGACAAGAGTATTATTATAGAAGAAAGTATTGCAAGGCTTGGTTTGTCTTCTTCTGATAAATCTAATATAATAATGGTTGGTGACAGAAAATATGATATAATTGGCGCAAAGGCATGTGGCATAGCATCAGCAGGGGTTTATTATGGCTTTGCAAAGAAAGGTGAGCTGGAAGCCGCAGGGGCGGATTATATAATAAATACAGTTAGTGGAATAACAGGTTTATTGATTTAGACGTTATAATATAATTTATATATAGAATTAGTAGTAATGGAGGATTATTATGGCAGTAAAGAATAATGTAAACCGGACAGATGGGAACTCTAAAAATATTAAAAAAATAATTATCACTGCAGCAGTATGTATTGTATTGTTCCTGGCAGGGTTAGCATCAGGGCTTCTGGCGCCTTCTGTAAAGGAAAAAATTGATAATATATCAGGCAGTAAATTCAATGCAAAAGAATATATAAATGTGGGTGATTATAAATCGCTTAATGTTTCAATAGCAGTTACACAAGATGATATAGATACAGAAATTGATGATTTAAGGGAACAAAATACAATTTATGAACAGCTTGATGGAACTGTTAAAGATGGTGATATGGTATATGCGGATATTGTTGGTTATGTAAATGGAAAAAGGGCAGATGACACATGCAGCACAGATTATGTAATTATTGGTTCAGGTGACTGGCTGGAAGGCTTTGAGGATGCGTTAAAAGGGGCTAAGACGGGTACTACAGCAGAGTTTACAATACCGGTGCCTATGGGCACATATGGCAATGAAGAAATAGACGGCCAGAATGTAAATTTTAAGGTAAAGGTGGAATATATATGTGGTGATTCTATTGTTCCAGAATATACTGACGATTTTGTACAGTCTGTATCAGATTATAATACTACAGATGAATATAATGAATACCTGCGCCAGAAGCTTGAAAAGGAAAATGAAGCAGACAAGGGCGAATTTGCATGGACAGATTTTATGGAAACCTGCAGTGTAAAAAAATATCCTAAAGAAATGATGGAAGAAGCAAGGAAAACAGTATTACAGGGATATTATGACATGGCTGTTGTGTATGGCTGCAAGGAAGATGAAGTATTTGAGATGTTCGGCTATGATTCAGAAGATGATTTTAAGAAAACCGACCTGGAAGAGCTTGCCCAGGATACAGTTAAGGAGAACCTTGCGGCACAGGCACTGGCAGACCTTGAGGGGATATCTTATACAGAGGAAGAATATAATTCAGTGGTAGATGAAGAGTATAATGACGAAGAATATTCTTCAAAAAAAGAATACGAGAAGAAAAACAGGCAGTTCTTAAAGGATACAGCTCTTATGAAAGCTGTTAAAAACTGGCTTGCAGAGAATATTTCATTTAATACAGGTACAAAGTAAAGACGCTATAATAAAAGGATAATATCTGTATTTTGAGGAAGGGGTGGATATTTATGGATAAAACAAATAATAAATACACCATAGGCGGTTATTCTTTTTCAAATAAAGGTGATTATGAAAGAGCGCTGAAAGAGAAAGAAACTATATCATATATTGTTGCCAATACAAATATGGCAGATATGAAGTCTGTACTTAAAGTTTATAACAGGTCAGTTGAAAAGAAATCTTTCCAGACGGTATTAGGGCTTGAATTTGTAAAGAATATGCGTAAAAACCTTATTAATTCAGGTATTGTGTCAGAAGATACAATCCAGGCAGTCCCAGTACCACCAGCCAGCAGTGGGAAACTGCCAAAGGCAGATAATATTATGGCACAGGATATTGCAGGAAAGTATAAACTAGCTTATGAGAATGAACGTGCAGGCAGGATTATCCGCAATATTGTAATAGTTTTTCTTGTAGTAATTATATGTGCTATGATGTTTATAACTTATAACAGCAAATATTCTGTATTCACTTATTTTACTGATTATGAAACAAATATGGAAAATGAACTGGTAGATAAATACCAGGAATGGAGAAACCAGTTAGAGGAAAAAGAAAAGGAACTTAATGAAAGGGAAAAAGCTTTAGGGAACAAGTAATTCCTGTACACAGATTTTACATATTTGCCTGGTAAAATAAAAAGATATAAGGCTTATATATTTGTGGGAAAGGTTATGATTGTCTGTATGGAAAATTTAAAAATATTAGTAGTTGATGATGAAACCAGGATGAGGAAGCTTGTAAAAGATTTCTTAATAAAAAAAGACTTTAATGTAATAGAGGCAGGGGACGGCGAACAGGCAGTTGATATATTTTATGATAATAAAGATATTGCGCTTATTATACTTGATGTTATGATGCCCAAAATGGATGGCTGGGCTGTATGCCGTGAAATCAGGAAATATTCACAAGTTCCTATTATAATGCTTACAGCAAAAAGCGATGAAAAAGATGAACTTTTAGGCTTTGACCTTGGTGTTGATGAATATATTTCCAAACCATTCAGCCCTAAAATACTTGTTGCAAGGGTTGAGGCAATACTCCGCAGGACTAATGTATTAGAAGAAAGCAGTGTTGAAGCAGGAGGGATTGTGCTTAACCAGTCTGCACATGAGGTCAGGATTAACGGGAAAATTATAGATTTAAGTTATAAGGAATTTGAACTTCTTGCTTATTTTATTACAAACCAAGGAGTTGCACTTTCAAGGGAACGCATTTTAAATAATGTCTGGAATTATGATTACTTTGGTGATGCAAGGACAATTGATACCCATGTTAAAAAACTCCGGAGCAAGCTAGGGGATAAAGGTGCGTATATAAAAACAATATGGGGAATGGGATATAAATTTGAAGTGCAGTAGGTTAAAAAGCATAATAAAAAAGTGGGAAAAGGCTTGTAAAATGGGGCTTGTGGCGTTACAATACCTTTCCAGTGAAAAGAGGTCATACAGTCAAAATACAGTGTAAGAAATGTATTTTGGTGGAACAAAACCTGTTTTCTGGACAAAATGCAGTAAAATAATACATTTAATAAATATATGGCAGGGCTGTTTAATGGTTCTGCCACATGCATTTAAGGAGGGTAAAACATGCCAAGGAAAGAAGATTATGAGCCTACACGTTACAAGGGGATAAAGAAAAGGAAAAAGGATGGTAAATATTCAGTGGTGCTTGACTTAGGTATACAGCCTGTAAAGTCAAGAAAGACTGGGAATATACATATGAGCCATAAGACAACAGAAAGGATATTTGATAACATATCAGATGCCAGGGCAGCACAGGTACAGAATGAACAGTGCAAGAGGGATAAGAAAGTGCCATACCAGAACCAGCATGTAACATTTAATGCTGGGCTTGATGATTTTATTACAAAAGAGGGGCAGTTCTGGAAGGACTCATACAGGCTGCATATAATGAACCATATAAGGCATTTCAGGGAATTTTTTGGTAAAATGTACATATGTGACTTAAGTGTGCAGGCAGTTTATGATTATTTTACATATTTACAGGGTTATGGGAACATGGCAACAGGAAAGGGGAAAAAGACAGAAGGCATATCACCTAACACTTATCCAAAGCATAAGACAAGCTTAAGGAAGGTGTTTGAATTTTTTCTAAATAATGATGTTTATTATGGCTATCCTAAGGAATTTAACCTGGCTGACAGGGTTGACTTAAAGGCAAGGTATGACAAGATACCAGTAATAAGGAAAAGCCTTTCACTGGAAGAGGTAAACATTACATTAAATGACATAATATGTAATGAACCAGACAGGAGCATTGCTGTGCTGTTTGCACTTGGTGCAATAGGGGGTCTAAGGCGTGGTGAGATTGCAGGGCTGCAATATAAAGACTTTTATTACAGTGAAAACCTTATGTATATACATAACTCAAAAATAGATTTGAATGGCAAAGACAAAGAGAAACTCCCAAAGAATGAGAAGGTGAGGTATGCAGCAGTACCACAGGTATTGAAAGACATAATAAATTTTGAAACAGAGCAGAGGAAGAAGATACTTGGCATTGATGAAATACAGGGGGAAGATTATGTATTCAGACCAGTAAACTGTTTAATGGAGGACAGGCTGCCAAGGGCATGTAAGATAAATAAAAAGTGGAATGAATATGAAAGCAGAAGGAACAAAAGACTTAAGGCACAGGGAATGGAAGGGATAGAAAGCATAAGGGTACATGATTTGAGGCATACCCACAGCAACCTGTTAAAAAGCAGTGTACCTTTTTACATGATATCCTATAACATGGGACATTCACTGCATTATAATACAACAACAAATATTTATTTTAATGATAAGGGGCATGAGAGGGGAGAGATACTCTCTTTTTTTGATAATGAAATCAAGCCAGACTGGGGCAGGTGCAAAAAGCCTTTAGGGCGTGGGGATTTCCATAAAAATGGTTCAGGGCATTACATAGTTAAAGAATAAGACAGGCAGACACCATCTGTAATAACTGCATTGCAGGTGGTGTTTTTTTTATTTTGTGGTATACTGTCCATGCCAGCATGTGTTATTGTAAAATATAAATCCAGTATATATTTAACAGGCATAAACCAGGCAGGTATGAAAAATACTGTAATAACCCCCATACATTTACCAGATGGAATATAACAGCCAGTATTAAAGGATGTTAAAGAAAAATAATATTAATACACTGGGAAAATAAAGGATATGGATAACAGAAAAGTTACTGGTGAAAAAGAACAGCAGCAGGAGGACATGTTAAGAATTTATGGCATACACCATACAGATTTATGATTAAGGGGGGAATTATATTTTATGCAGGTTTAAGATACAGGAAGGAAACATGTTATAAAAATAAGGGAACATGTTTAACTGTATGCAGGCATTATATAAAAATAAAACTGGAGTAATATGTGGATTTGGCACACATATACATGGCTGGTTATAAAAAACAACTGGCATGTGTAACATGCTTTTGACAGGGCATTGGATAAGGCACTCCTGTATAAGAAATATATTTAAAAATATTTAAGGAGGAAATGTTTATGGGAAACAAGGACAAAGCAACTGGAGGCAAAGGTACAGAGGAAGCAATGTTTATGACTGTTGGGGAAGTGGCAAAGAAAATGAATGTGTCAGAGTCAACAGCATATGAGTTCATTAAATCAGGCAACTGTGGTTTTAAATATGTAACAGTTGGGAAAAAGTCTATAAGAATACCTAAAAAAGGTTTCTGCATATGGTATGATAATCTTTGTGAATAAAAATACTGGGGCTGCCTGTTTTTATGCATTTTTATAAAATAGGTATATAATAAATAGTTTTTTTAGAATTTCCAGAAGGCATGTGGCATGGTACAGTCTGGAAAAATTGTAATGCAGCCAGGAGGCACTGTTTAATTTCCAGCATTAAAATAAAAACCAGATGTTTAATGGTAAAAAGGACAAGAGGGGGGATGTAGTTTTAAACCATCTGAAAACCAGGGGTACATGCCAGCAGTGCAGTGTTAAAAAACAGGGGGTACACCTGGAGTAAAAATTTGGAAAAATTTTGTAGTGGAATTTAAAGAAGAATTATGTGCTATTAAATTTATTGCAACAAGATATGTAATAAAAAATATAAAAAATATTATAATATGCATTGCTGGCACAAGTTATAAAAAAACAGTACATCTGTAAGACAGGGGAAGCATTATGGGAAGGTGGAATGTTTAGCAGGTATTATACATCTGGCACAAGGCATGTAAATATGCAGCCAAAACAGGATATAGTATAAATTAAAAAGAAAGGAGGGGGTTTACATGGCTGTACAATATCTGAATACAAAGCAGAAGAATGGCATTACATTTTTTGAGGATAAGAGTACAAATGAAACTGTAGCAAAGTGCCACCAGCTTAACAGCATGAGCAGCATACAATGGGACACATTTCTTAAGAAAGCAGAAACATGCACAAGGGAATATGTAAAGACAAGGACTATGAGGCAGTGCAGGCAGAAAGGCAGGAATGAGAAACCTGTTGTATATGCTGTAGGCTGCTGCAATGGTGCATTTATGCTTATGCAGCTTGACTATACACTGGTGACAAATGGTGACATAAGTGCAGATGCAAGGCTTGTTTCATCAGTGCACAGGGCAGCTGAACAGTGTTTTAATACAAGGGTAAGTGTGTGCAGGTTACAGTAAAGCAACAGGTAAGGAAGCAGTATTTTTCACAGGCAGCATGGGTATATCCTTTGCTGCCTTTATACATATGCATTGGGTTGTAAATGCACATTCAAAAAATTGTAAGTGCATATTCAAAAGTTGTAAATGCACATTCAAAAAATTGTAAGTGCATATTCAAAAGTTGTAAATGCACATTCAAAAAATTGTAAGTGTATATTCAAAAGTTGTAAGTGCACTTACAAAGAATGGAGGGGCTATGGACATTGTAAAGACATATACAGAAACAAGTGCATACCTTAGCAGGATATTTAAACTTCTGAATGAAAGATATTTTGGGGGTTCTCTTGAAGAGCCAGTCATCACAATACAGTCAACACCGAATGTATACGGGCATTTTACACCAGGTGACAGCTGGAATGTAATGGATGCAGGTAAAAAAGAAATAAACATAGGTGCAGGTACACTGGACAGACCTATTGAGAATGTTGCCAGTACAATGTTACATGAAATGGTGCATTATTACTGTACTGTAAATAGCATAAAAGATACAAGCAGGAATGGTACATACCATAATAAGAATTTTAAGGAGCAGGCAGAGAAGAGGGGGCTGGTAATTAAAAAAGACAGCAGGTATGGCTGGACTGTAACAGAACCGTCTGAAGAACTGAAAGCATTTATAAAAGAAAATGGTTTAACAGACATAGGCATGTCAAGGAAAGAAAAACAGGATACAGGCAGTGGGACAGCAGCAGGTGGCGCAGGGAAGAGGAAAAGCAGCACAAGGAAATACCAGTGTACATCATGTGGCATAAGTGTAAGGGCTACAAAGGAAGTAAGGATAGCATGTATGGACTGTGGTGTGCAGATGGAGCTTATACATAAGTAAAGGGGGATATCATATGAATGGGTACACATTACTTGATGGTTTAAGGGCAGCATATATAAGTGTTTATACAGATAACAGAAACGGGCTGCGTGGTTACACACCAGACAAGGACAGCCTTACACTGGTAAAAGATATATTGTACCTTATACTTGGTACAGGTTTTGTTTGCAGGGAAACAAAGGAATTAATAAAGGGGTACAGTTATAATGCTTTAAACAGGGCTGCAGGTTTTGAAGGCTGCAAGCAGCAGACACTTAAAAGCAGGGCATACAGGGGCATGGAAGCAGTAAAGGGGCTTCTTCCTGATGATACATTTACAAGGCTTCTTTTCAATGGTATGGATGATGGGGAAATAAAGGCATTGCAGGCAAAGGTAAAAAAAGAATTAAAAAAGCAGATGCAGCACAGCCAGTCCGCAGGCATATAAACAGGCACTTGCATATATGAAGTATAAATTTTTTAATAAAAAGGAGGGCTTTATATATGCCAAAGAAATCAGAATATAAACCAACAAACCAGCCATGTATTAAAAAGAGATATGATGGAAAATATCTTGTTGTGCTGGATATGGGATGGGGCAGTGTAACTGACAGAAAGACAGGCAGGCAGAAGAGTGCACAGAAAAAGACAACAAGGGTTGCTGGAAGCTGGGAAGAAGCAGTAAACATGTTAAATGAAAGCAATAATGAAAGAATGTGGATAAAGAATTCAAGGAGTGGCTATAGTAAATTTATGGTTAATAAAGTCACAATGGCTAAAGCAGCTGGTGATTTTTATGATGCTGGCTGCAAAGGGTATACTAAAAAGAAATGGTCAGAGAGCAAAAAGGCAGACATGAAGAAGATTTTAAAGCATTTTAAAGAATACATGGGAATGGTAAATGTCTGTGACATCACAGAAGATGTAACAAGAGGGTATTTTGAACATGCAGCAAGGGAAGGAAACAGCAAAGATAAAAAAGGGCTGGCATCCAGTACACTGGGGAAGCATTATTATGCAATGGTGGAACTGTTTGCATTTATAATGGAAAATGATGCAAAATATACATACAGGCATGGTAAAAACATAGCAGAAAACAGTTACAGGGTGCCAGGTATTGTTTATGCAGGGGAAGATAAGGAAGCAGAGTGGCTGGACATCGGTGAATTACAGGCAACACTTGATGATGCTTTAAGAAATGAAGAAGACAAAAGCATAGCACTTATAATAGCTTTAGGTGCAATAGGAGGTTTACGCAGGGGTGAAATTGCAGCAATGGACATGGAAAATTTCTATTACAGGGAAGGGTTTATGCAGGTAAGCAAAAGCAGGAAAGAGATAGCAGGAAAAGATGTAACAGGCAGACCCAAAAGCGGTAAAAAAAGAATTACAGCATGTCCAGGGGTGCTTAAGGAAATAGCAGGAAGAGCATTACAGCAGAACTGTGATGTTACAGGGAAGAGCATGGAAGATTTAAAGGAAAATAACATAGACATTGTATGCCCTTTATGGCATTTGAAAAATAACAGGGAGCTAAGGGCAAAGAGGATTTCTGTAATGTGGAGGGACTACCAGAAAAGAAGGAATACAAGGCTTAAAGCAGCTGGAAAAAATGAAATAAAAATAATAAAGCTGCATGAGCTGAGGCATACACATGCAACACTGTTGTTTAATGAAGGGATAAATATAACAGACATATCTTTGAATATGGGACATTCAATACCTGGCACAAGTAAAGTTACAAAAGGTTATATACATAGTGAAGTAAACAAGGAAGAAATTAATAATTTCTGGGACAGCAGTATAAAAGTAAATATATAGCAGTTTACTGGTATGGGATATATATACAGAAAAGGCAGGTGGTTATAAAAAACTATCTGTCTTTTTTTGTTACAGTATGGTATAATATGCATAGAAAAGACACATGAAATAATTCTTATCAATACATATGTCATATAATACACATTACTGGTATAACAAGTGCCATATAACAGTTACAAAATGTAATGCAGGATTACAGGAGGGGCATATGGACATTAAAAGAGTAATAAGCAGTTTAACAGCATTATCAATGGCATTAAACTGTTGCAGTGTGACAGCAGCAAATGAAAAAGGTGTTAATGTAATATACATGTCAGAACATACACAGGAAATAAACCAGGCAATAATAAATAAACATACCAGCAGAAAGGGCAGGCATAATACAAGGATAATAAATGACTATACAGGTTTATACAAAGAAAATGGCAATAACATAATGGTGAAGTATGCAGGGGTTTTTGATGGGAAAAATGATATACAGGGATATGGTGAAGTCATAAGGGAAAATGGGGATATTGCAGTATACAATATTCCTGACAGCAGCAATATAGGCAAAGCAATAAAGTGTTTATCAGAAACAGATGGTGTTGAACTGGTTGAGCCTGATTACAAGATAAAGCTCAACAGCATTAATGATGAATATTATACACAGCAGTGGGGGTTAAGCAATACAAGTCTATTTAATATAAATGCAGATGGCATAGACAGTAATGATAAAGTAACCCCAGAGGCAGGGTATGATATAAATGCTGAAGAAGCGTGGGATATGTACAGCAATACAGATGGGAAAGAAGTAATTGTAGCAATAATAGATGTCAGGATAAATATAGAACACCCTGATTTAAAGGCACATATGTGGAGGAATAAAAGGGAGATACCACTAGAAGAGGGCACAACAGACAGGGATAATGATAATAATGGATATAAGAATGAATAGAAACAGAAGATGGGGACAGTGAAAGTAATACAGATAAGGATTTATCTGCTCCTGTCATAAAAACAAGCATAAAAACAGTAGATGGTTATAAGAAACAGGTAAGCATTGAGGTATCAGATGACAGTGGGAAGATATATGATATTGGGTATATAAAAGGTGAACAGGCATTAACATATTTCAAGAATGGTGGAACTTGCGAATATATTCCAGGCAGGGAAGGTGTAATAAAGTATACTCTGCCAGTGACAGATAAGTCAACAGTATATACAATATATGCAGAAGATGAAAATGGCAATGCGGTTATAGAAACTGTAAGAGTCACTGTAAAAGAAATAAAACTAGACAAGACTAAGGCAGCAATAAAAAAGGGGAAGGTAATAAGTTTAACTGCAAGCTTTACAGATGATGGCATAGACCAGGAAATAAAATTTAAGACATCAAATAAAAAGGTATGTAAAATAACAAGTGATGGAAAAATTAAAGGCATTAAGAAGGGTAAGGCAGTGATTACTGCCTACAGCAGTGGTTCAAAGTATGCAACATGTAAAATAACAGTGAAATAAAAGATATAAAAAATTAAAAAGGTTATATGATAAATATTGTATTAATATATCAGGTATTATATTTTGGAGGGATTAATATGGGATATATACAGGAACTTAATATGAAAGCAATGCAAAAAGAGTTAGAAACCATGACAGAAGAGGACATAAAAAAAGGATTATGCATATTAGACAAGCCAGAGAAAGTTTCAAGGTTTACATGGCTTTATGCCCATACAGGGTGTGCAGCACTCATAAGGAACAATGGAGATGAGAGATACAGGGATGATGTATATATTATAGCATATGCTACAGAAGAAAAGTATAATAAAAATTTGTGTTTATTACAGATGCAGCCAGAATATGAGAATACAGTCAGGTTAAATGCAGTGCATGAATAACATAGGAGGGTTGAGTTGGAACCAATAAGATTTAGGGTTGATGGAAACAGGTTTGTATCATCATTATCATATGCCAACATTGAAATACCAATGATGTTTGATACAGGTGCTGTCCAGACGGTGATAGGGCTAAAAGAATTTCTGGGTAATGGTATAGATATAAAAGATGAATTAATAAAAAGCATGAGGCTTGATGGCATTAGCAAAGCAACATTTACATCAGCTTCTAATAATAAAATAGAAGCATATCCATGTAAAATAAATAATATAAAATTAGGTGGTATTAGACTGGATATTTTTAAGTTCTATTTAGACATAAGTGATACAATAGTTAAACCATTACTTGGAATGGATTTTATAAGACATTGTAAATTTTCATATCTGCCACATGAAGATATAAAAGTATATCTGCTGGATAAAAATGGATATGGTGAATACATAAACAAAGAAAAATGCAGTACAATATTTTATTTAGACAGCAGTAGAAAGTGTTAATAGAAATATACAAAATATAAAAAAGTCATACAGTTAAAATACAGTGGAATAAAGGGGAATTTATGGAAGAAAAGCCATAAATAAATAAAAAAAGCTTATAAAACATGGAAATATGGTACTTTTAAAGGGTTAGACATGGGATATAAATTTGAGGTACAGTAGGTTAAAAAGCATAATAAAAATTGAGGGATTGTTATGGCAACAAGAATTATTTCAGTTTATTGTTTCAGGGATGATGGTGGGTATTATTATGACCTGGATAGCAGAATAAAAGATTTTGGTGATTTTATACAGTCAATGCATTTTAAAAAGTCTGGATTTATGCGTTGTAAAGAAGGGGATTATACCCTTATAGTCTGTAGATATAAAAATGGTAAAAATACTATTAATGAAATCCGTTACAAGGGAGAAATCTTAGAAATTGATTGTGAACAGGAAAATATAATGGATAAATATGAACATGGATTTTCAAATCCAGAAAGAAGCATGAGGATTGAAATTATTGAAAAATATGAACCAGGTAACTTTCCATTGGAGCAATTAAGGGAAAAGAATCTTATTAGTAATCATAAACAAATTCATGGAGATATAGCCTCTGATGAATTGACTAGATATATAGAAAAAAATAAAAGGATATATAAGAATGTATAGAATATAAGTAATAAATTTATATGAAATATGTTATATATATGTATCATTATTGGATAAAGAATAATCAATTATATCTTGGAGGGGTTAATATGGGATATATACAGGAACTTAATATGAAAGCAATGCAAAAGGATTTAGAAACCATGACAGAAGAGGACATAAAAAAAGGATTATGCATATTAGACAAGCTAGAGAAAGTTTCAAGGTTTACATGGCTTTATGCCTATACAGGGTGCGCAGCACTCATAAGGAACAATGAAGGTGACAGGGGCAAAGATATGTGTATATCATAGCATATGCTACAGAAGAAAAGTATAACAGAAATTTATGTTTATTACAAATACAGCCAGAATATGAGAATACAGTCAGATTAAATGCAGTGCATGAATAATATAGGAGGATTGAGTTGGAACCAATAAGATTTAGGGTTGATGGAAACAAATAAATGTAAAAAGATTTTAGGATATGAGGATTTCTGTAAAAGTGGTTCAGGGTATTACATAGTTAAAGAATAAGGCAGGGCAGACACTATCTGTAATAACTGTATTGCAGGTGGTGTTTTTGTTTGTGTGCCTTACAGTACGTTTCTAATGGGTGGAAGCCGCCAATCTGCCATGATAGTGGGAGGGATACAGCCCAAAGCCAAAGGAGGTCTTGCCAGCCGGCTAATAACTAGCCTCCTGCCTAATTATTATTAAATGCTATATATAAGTTAAAGGAGGAGCAGAGTAGGATTTATGAGAATAACAGAAGATTTAATTAAACAGTACAGGGATTATCTTTATGAAGAAGAAAGAAGTGTTGCTACAATAAATAAATATATATGTGATTTGCATAAACTGATGGATTATGCAGGCAGGCGCAATCTGGATAAGAAGCTGTTAATCAGTTACAAAAAGGCATTGCAGAAGAGTGGGAAATATAAGACAAGCAGTATTAATTCTTTTATTGTAGCTGCTAATAGTTTTTTTCAATATATGAAGTTGTACAGCCTGCGGATAAAAACATTTAAGATACAAAAGGAAGTTTTTGCTTTGGAAGACAGGGATTTGTCAAAGAAAGAATATGAAAAACTTGTCAGGACAGCATTAATGCTTGGCAAGGACCGGCTGGCAATGGTTATGCAGACAATGTGTGCAACTGGCATAAGGATTAGTGAGCTTGAAGCAGTCACCGTAGAAAGCATTAAAAAAGGCATGATAACGGTCTGCTGTAAAGGGAAGGAGCGCCAGGTCCTTATGCCAAGGTCACTGCAGGTTAAGCTTATGGACTATATACGCAGAAAAGATATTAGATATGGGAAAGTATTCTGTACTAGCAGTGGAAAAGCAGTAAACCGCAGTAATATCTGGCGTGAAATGAAGTTATTATGCAAAGAAGCAGGGGTGGATGAGGAAAAAGTATTTCCACATAATTTAAGACATTTGTTCGCAAAGACTTTTTATAATGGAAATAAGGATATAGCTAAACTTTCAAATATATTAGGACATAGCAACATTGAAACAACAAGAATTTACATAATTGAACCAAGAAAAAAGTACCAGGAACAGATTGACAGGCTTGGACTGGTAACTTGAATAATAATTACGACATAATAATAATTATGTAATATTGAGCACAGGCAAATCTTATATATACCTGTTAGATATTAACACAAATATATGGATTATACAAGCTGTATTTTAATTTTTTATTAACAGCCCTTCTGTACAGATTAAATATTTATGGCAAATATTTAATACCTGTGCAGATATACAGGCTTTGCAAATGGTTGCCATAAATAATAAATACAACATAATTATTATTATGTTGTATTTTTGCTGTACTGGGAATATATAGTATAAAGCCACATGGTAATCTGCCAGTATGTATGCGTATGGCCATCGTGATACAAATAACTGCCTTTATCTGGATATTGAATAAAAGGCAGGAATGGAGGAAATTAAAAAGGAAATACTATAAGGAGGTATAGGAATACATGAAGGGAAAGCAGGGTACAAAAGGTTTTACAGACGGAGCTGTGGTCTCATTGGATAATGATTTGTTTGATGTAGAGAAGTATATCAATGGTCTAAGCAGCTTTATTGAGAAATGTGAAACCCCTATGACAATTGCAATCCAGGGAGACTGGGGAAGCGGCAAAACCAGTGTGATGAATATGGTGAAAGAAAAACTGGATAAAAATAATATAATACCGGTGTGGTTTAACACATGGAAATTTTCACAGTTTAATATGGAGGAACAGCTTCCGGTTACATTTTTATCTTATTTGTTAAAGGAACTTTCAGCAGGCTTATCAGATAAATTTCAGAAACGTGTTGAAAGGACAGTAAAAACTATAGGAAAACTTGCTTACATATTCAGCAGGCTGTAACCCAAGGACAATGAAACGTCTGTTTAATGCATATTTATTATTGTCAAATGTATATGAAGGGTCTCCGGTTATAGAGAACAGTTATGAACAGAAGTTATTATTTGCCTGTTTGTGCCTCCAGATGTCGTATGAGGAGATTTACAATTATATTGTACTGGATTTAAACAGTGCAGATACAGACAAAAGCATAGACAATAGTTTTTTCGCACAAATGCTTGATGCACAAGATATAAAAGGTTTTGTAGAAACTGGCAATTACCAGGACTTTACAGATACAGCAAGCGAAGCGGCAGAAAGAAATGATTTTGATATTAAAGATTTATATATGTTTATGCGTTGTTTTGCAAAGCTTCTGTTAGATAATAATGGAAATGTGCCAGAGATAAACATTGACAAACTTTCCCATGTGTTACAGATGACCGCTGTTACATCAGGTGCTGTAAAAAGCAATAACATTGCTGGAAAAGGGGTACGTTATGCAAAAGAATATAAAGGGGAATTTAAAGAACGCAGGCTGGATGACCCTGGCATAGAATCATTTAATAGCTGTAAGATTGGATACTTTATAATTGATGGCAAAAAGACAGAAAAAGAAAAAATAACATTTGCAGAGTTCTTTAAAGAGGCACTTGACTATGCATATAAAAATAATACCAAAGGTTTTATAAAGCTTAGGAATGATGCAATTAACCTTGTAAACAATGACCGGGCTTATCATAGCCTGTTTATGCCAGATAAAGCAAAGACAAAGATTCCTGGAACAGATATTGAGGTCAGTACATATTCATCAAATGATACAAAAAAGAACCTGTTAATTAAGATTTATAAGGATTTAAAGCTGGATATAGGTGTTATCATAATATCCATGCAAGAAGCAAAAAATAAAGAAGATTAATTATATTTACAGAAAGTTAAGGAGTTAAATATGCGTAATTATATTAAAAAAATTATAATAGCAGGCTGCATCCTGTTTGCACTTGCAGCTGGCATAGTATGTGGAAAAACCAGTACTGGCATACCAGCAGTAGCAGAAGCCAAAGCAATAAAGTTTATGGAGGATAATGTAAAAGTACAGGAAGGCTCTTCTAAGATATTGGTGCTTGAGGGTATGCTGTATGATAAAAGAAAGGCAAAATGGTCTATTAAATCAGGCAAGCAATATATCAAATTAAGCCATAGGGAGCAATTCAGGGTAGAAGTTACTGGAAAAAAAACAGGCGTTGCAAAAGTACAGGCAAAGGTTGGCAATAAAAAATATATATGTAAGGTAACAGTTACAAAGTTCAAATATTCAAATGATGAGAAAAACTTACTTTCACTTGTTAAGAAAGTCAATGCCAATGGTGGCAAAATACCAGAAAAATTAAAGGATGATGCGTATACATGGGAAGACCGCAAGCTTACAAGGATTTTCCTGGAGGAAGGTGTCTTTTCTGAAAGTTTAAAAATTTCTGGATTTAACAATCTGACAGCGATAACAATAATAGGTGCAAAAGGATTAAAGACATTTAATGTTAAAAATTGTAAAAACCTCGAAGGGCTGTATTGCCAGGAAAGTGGTTTAAATAAATTGACGGTTTCTGGATGTGGAAAATTAACTTTTTTGAACTGTTATAGTAATAATCTTTCAGATTTAGATGTTAGCAGCTTTACAGAATTAAAATCTCTTTCATGTTATGAAAACCAGCTGACAAAGCTGGATGTTAATAATTGTAAGAAATTGGAGTCACTGATGTGTGCTAATAATAAGCTGGAAAGCCTGGTAATCAGTAATGGTGAAAAACTGGGTGAGCTGGACTGCTCAAATAACAGCCTTACAAATTTGGAAATCCACAATGCAGGGCAATTGGGTACATTAAACTGTAAAGGCAATTTACTGACAAGTTTAAATCTTGATGAGTGTATAAATTTATGGCGGCTTGACTGCAGTAATAATAATCTGGAAAGTTTAGATATAAGTAAATGTGTAAATATTGAAGATGCTTATGATATTGATGCTTATGATAAAGATTCAGTAAAGGTTATCAGCTAGGAAATACCAATACGGAAAACAACCGAATCATATTACACAATAAGCAGAAAGGCAGGTTATACAAATATGAAATACGTAAACAGAAACATACAAAATAGACAACAATATTTTAAATGTTACACAATATTATTTGTATTAACTGTAATACTTGTATTTTCATGGCATTTTTTTACCGGCACATCTTTTATATGGGAAAAAGATGGATGGATGCAGCATTATAAATCACTTGTTTATTATTCTAATTACCTCCGTTCAATTCTTCATGAAATCTTTTATGAACACCATATTGTTATTCCAGCATGGGATTTTAATATAGGTGAGGGAAATGATATATTTGCAACACTGCATTATTATGTAATTGGAGACCCATTTACAGTGTTTTCTGTGTTTGTGCCAGAATCATTTATGTATATATATTATGCAGGAATAATTATATTAAAAATATACCTGGCAGGCATTGCATTTTCATTTCTTTGTTTTAAAACAGGCAGGACAAGTAACTATGCAGTTTTAGCTGGTTCTCTTACATATGTTTTCTGCTACTGGGTTACACTTAATGTTATAAGGCATCCATTTTTTTTAAATCCCATGATATATCTTCCAATGCTTATAACAGGAATAGAAAAAATGCTGAAAAAAGAAAAACCATATCTTTTTACTGTAACTGTATTTTTATCAGCCGCCAGCAATTTTTATTTGTTCTATATATCAGCGCTTTTGACTGTAATATATGTTGTAATAAGGCTTTGTAGTTTATATAAAACTAACTGGAAGGAATGGATATCTGCATTATGGCGCATTACCATAGCAGCTATTGCTGGTGTACTGATGGCGGCTGTTATTTTACTTCCTGTCTGCCATGTATTCCTAAGTGATACACGTATGTCAACTGGAGGCAGATATAAATTTATATATACCCCTTCATATTATAAGAAGCTCCCTCTATTCTTTATTTCAGGTGGCTGTATGCACTGGATGTGCATGGGTTATGCTGCTCCTGTATTGCCAGCCATAATTATTATGTTTTCAAAACACAAAAAGTATTTTCTATTAAAAGCACTTTTTGTCACAGGGATTATTATAATGCTTGTACCATTTTTAGGACAAGTTTTAAATGGATTTTCCTATGCAAGCAACAGATGGTCTTTTGCATTTGCACTTGTCTGTTCATATATTTTAACATTAATGTGGCCTTATCTTATGCGGCTGGATTTAAAAGAAGCTAAAATAAATTTTGTCTTTACTGCTTTTTATTTTATTATTACTGTATGCTTAATAGCAGGGCATGCAAAAAAGGTGGCTTGTGTTTCAATTTTCCTGGTATGCATATTTCTTATTATTGTATCACCATATGCAATGAAATTTAAAAACCATTTTAAATTATCTGGAAAGAGAACAAAGCAGAAATTGGCATTAGCACTTATAATGGTTAGTATTTTTTGTAATAATTATCTATCAAATATAGCAAGCGGTTATGCAGCAGAATGTAAGAAAATTAATGAAATTCCAGGATTAAGGCAGAATGAAACACAGCAGGTATTAACAGCAGCACAGTCTGATAATATGGATTCCCCTTTCAGGTATTCAGGAAGGGAATTAACTGAAAATGCTAATATGTTAACAGGAATTTCTTCTACACAGTATTTCTGGTCACTGTCAAACCCATATGCAGCAGATTTCCGCAGGAAATCAGAAATGCGTGAAACAAGTGCCTACAATTATAATGGATATGATGACAGGACAGCATTAATGGCACTTGCATCAGTTTTTTATTATATCCATCCGGCTGGTAAAGATTATTCCCTTCCATATGGTTATAAAAAGATTAAAGATATTTCAAATGGAAATTATACTATTTACAAAAATAAATACATATTGCCATATGGTTATACATATAAGAACTTTATACCAGAAAAAAAGTGGGAAAAACTTTCTGCAATAGACAAACAGGACGCCTTATTACAAGGAATTGTATTAGAAGATTACAACGGAAAGGTTAAGGAAACAAGCGTCCAGCCACTCTCAAAAAAAATAGATTATAAAATGACCTGTAAAAACAAAGATGTCATTATAAATGATAATTCGTTTGTAGTAAAATCAAATAAAGCAGAAATAAGACTGGAATTTAATGGGTTAGAAAAAAGCGAAACATATTTTTCTATAAAAGGACTGGATTTGGAAGATACAGCATATGATGCTAAATTAAAAATCAAAGCTCCAAGGAATGTTGTAAAAAAACTATACTACCGCACAAAAAAGTCCAGAAATTATAATAATCGGCACGACTATACAATAAGTCTTGGATATTCTAAGGAACGTGTAAAATGGCTTACAATTACTTTTCCTTTTGCTGGCACTTATCTTTATGATGATATTAACATTATATGTGAACCTATGGAAGGTTATGGGGACAGGATTTCCAGGTTAAAGGAAGATACCTTAGAAAATATCAGAACTGGGACAAACTGTTTTTCAGGAAATATTTCTTTAGGCCAGCCAAAGCTTTTATGCCTGCCAATTCCCTATTCTGCTGGGTGGGAAGCTTTTGTAGATGGAAAAAAAGCTGATTTATATAAAGCAAATTTAATGTATATGGCTCTGGATTTAGATACTGGCAGCCATAGTATTGTATTAAAATACCATACACCCCTTCTCACTGCAGGAGCATGGATTTCTGTTATATCTGCCTTGCTATATGCAGGATGGGCATATTTTTTAGAATTTAAAAGAAAAAAGATTAAACAGAGGAATAAAACCAGTGAATAGATTGATATCAATTATAGTTCCTTGTTATAATGAACAGGAAGCATTAACCATATTTTACAAAGAACTTATAGAAACCCTTGGCAAAATGGACTATGGTTATGAACTTATC
>CAJTXH010000019.1 GCA_910580005.1 uncultured Lachnospiraceae bacterium
ACCGTCCGTTTTTACACAAACACAGGATAACTGGAAATTTATGAAACGGACGTGAAGCCACATTAAAAAGCATTTGACAAATTTTATCTATAAGTATATTATAAGAAATGCCAGATACTGATAAATGCCAGTTTTATTTACAGGTTTTATAAAACGGCGTGTGGCTCAGTTTGGCAGAGCGCTGCGTTCGGGACGCAGAAGCCGCAGGTTCAAATCCTGTCACGCCGATTGTGCAGGGATTAAGAGGCAGCCCGGATAAGGTGGGGCATAAAATCCTTGGCAGGGGCATTTTTAGCGTGCCTGGTTGCTTATTGCACCAGGCACGCTGCTTTTTTCTAAAAAATAATGTTGGATAATTTCCAGTTATCCTTGGTTTATGTAAAACGGACGGTTCATGTGCCAGAGCCAGAATATTCCATACAGGGGTACGCTTGCGCTACGATGGCATACGCAATGGCGCATAAAATCCCAATGCCACAAAAAAACAACATTTTTTGTGGCATTGAATACGGGATTTAAACGCCAGCGATGCCAAAGTACCCCTTTATGGAATATTACTGGCATCTGGCACATGAAACCTGTCATAATAAATTTATAATAAAGCCCAAAACAATAAGATAACTGGAAATTGTGTATTGAGAAACGGTTTTGCTGGCTTTATTGTATAAATATTAATACAAAATATGTCTTATTAACTTTCCGTCTGTCTGAATAACCTTCCACACACCATAATTTCCAGTTATATTATCAATTTTGCCAGAAAACAGCAGGTTTCTAGTGTCCAGGCTAAACATTATTCCATGACAGGTGCACTTTAGCTCCGCTGGCGTTTAAATCCCGTTTTCAGTGTCACAAAAAATTCCAGTTTTTTGTGACATAGGGATTTTATGCGCCACTGCGTGAGCTAATGTAGTGAGAACGTGCCCTGGAATGGAATAATTTAGCCTGGACACGTAAACCCTGCGTCCGTCTGCCAACACATGATAACTGGAAATTATCCTGCATGCGCTTTTTATAAAGATTTGTTGACTAAGCTGTATAATAAATTGTATAATAGCATTATAAAAACTGCCAGGGGGGTATTATGTGGAAACCAGTCCCCAGGCATGGCCCAGGGATAATGGTTAAATACCAGGAGGTGTCTATGGAGAAGGTAAAGACAAAAAAAGAAAAAAACGTAAGGGTAACTTCTATAAAGTTTAAGCTTCTGAGGATTATTATACCAGTAGTAGTTATAATGGTTGGTGTACTTGTATTGTTTTCATACAAGATATCAAAGGGGCTTCTTGAAAATTCATCACATAACCTGCTTGAACTGTCAGTAAGCAAACAGGCAACGCAGATAGAAGCATGGCTTAATGAGAACCTTGCTTCATTTAAGATGGCAAAGCAGAATATTGAAACAACAGAGCCGGACAGTACAGAATTACAGGCAGTTATTGATGGTTATTATGGGTTTAACCCCAATTTTAAAGAGGGCATATATATTGCTGGTTCAGATGGAAGTGTTGTAAAGGCATCACAGTCAGGGCTTACAATTAATAATGTTACAGATTCCGTATGGTATAAACAGGGCATTACAAGAAAGAACATGGCATACACTAGTTCTTATAAAAATGATGATGGCAATGATGTTGTAAGTGCAACAGGTATTTTAAATGATGGTTCTGGTGTGCTTAAAGTGATATCTGCAGATTTGTCTATAGACAAAATTTCAATAATAGTTAATTCATTTATTGATATGGAAGGCGCACATGCTTTTCTTGTAGACAAGGATACAAGAAATATAATTGCACATAGGGAGTCATCACTTATTTCAACGGGCCTTGGTGATAATAAAGAGGATAAATATTTTACAGCGCTTGACAGCAAGATTAGTAAAAATGATTTGGCATATTCTTCAATAGAAGGCAATATGACAGTTTTTGAGGAGATTTCAGGAACGGACTGGATTCTCGTTTCATATGTCCCTGAATCGCTTGTGCTGGCAGATGTCAATGCATTAAGGACAAAGATGGTTGCTATAGGGATTGTTTTGATATTGCTTCTCTGTGTGCTTATTGACCAGGTTGTTAATATAATGATACGCCCTGTAAGCAGGATTACAAATGCGGTTACTACTATGTCATCAGGTGATTTTACTGTAGATGTTGAAGTAAAAGGGCGTGATGAAATTGCACTTATGGGTGGGAGTGTTAAGCAGTTTATGGCATCAATGCGTGATATACTGGAAGATATACATAATATTTCCAGCCAGCTAAGTGAGCAGGCATGGAACAGCGACAGTATATCATCAGAACTTTACAGTTCAGCACAGACACAAGCAAATTCGATGTCAGAGCTTAATACAACAGTTGACCAGCTTTCTATATCTGTAAATGAAATTGCAGAAAATGCAACAAGGCTTGCAATGGTTGTTACAGATACACATGAAGACAGCAGCCATGTTGATGAAAAAATGCAGGAAACAGTCAGTGTGTCAAATAAAGGGCGTTCAGATATGCAGAAGATTGGTACTGCAATGGCGGATATAAGCACTTCAATCAGTGAACTGAATGCTGCTGTAGATAAGGTTGGTGAAGCTTCAGAAGAGATTACTAAGATAGTTGCATTAATTGGTGATATTGCAGATGAAACAAATCTTTTGTCGCTTAATGCTTCAATTGAAGCAGCGAGGGCAGGTGAGATGGGCAAGGGCTTTGCTGTAGTTGCAGCACAGATTGGGCAGCTTGCACAAAACAGCACTGATTCTGTAGGCAATATTACAAAACTTATTGATGAAATAAGGGAACTTGTTAATAATGCAGTAGCACAGGCTGGCACAAGTTCAAAGAATATTGATGAGAGCAGCAAGCTTATATATACAGCAGTTGAAACATTTGATATTATATATAAGAACATTGAAGAAACTAATGATATGATAGCACATATGATAAGCAAAGTCGGGGAGGTTGACGAGGTGGCAACAACTGTTGCTGCAATTTCAGAAGAGCAGGCAGCAAGTTCTGATGAAATACTGGCGACATCTGAAAATATGGTAGTACAGGCAAATTCAATTTCAGAAAACAGCCACAGGGTAGCAGAGGATTCAAAAATTCTTGCAGAAACGGCAGAAAGGCTGTCAAAACAGATTAATACATTTAAAATATAAGCATGCAGAAAGGAGAGCAGGCATTTATGAAGAAAGTTTTAAGTTTATTTCTGTCATGCATACTGTGTATTAATGTGCTGGCAGGGTGCAGCAGCAAAGGCACAAGGGATGGCAAAGGCATAAGGATGTATCTTACAGTATCACAGGCTGATACTTACAGGGCTTTGCTTATAGAGGCAGCGGAAAAAGAAGCCGCAAATATTGGTGCAGAATTTATTGCAGAAGATGCAGAGGGCGTTCTTGAAACACAGGTTGCACAGATTAAAAAGGCAGTACAGGAGGGCTATGATGTTATATTGTGCAATCCTGTTAATACAGACACAGCACTTGAGCTTGAAGAAATTGCAGGTGATATACCAATTGTTTTTTATAATAGCTGTCCTGATGACAGCAGGCTTAAGCCCGATAAATATGTTTATGTCGGGTCTAGTGAAGCAGATGCAGGCAGATACCAGGCTGAGTACATACTAGAGAACAGCCAGGACAAGGATGAGGTAAACGTAGTAATTATACAAGGTGAGCTTGGGCATTCTGCTGCAAAAGGAAGGACAGATTCACTTATACAGGCACTTAAAGAGCCAGGTAAAAATATAAATGTGGTATTTAAGGATACAGCAAACTGGGACCAGGGGCAGGCAAAAGATTTATTTAATATATTCCTGTCAACTGGACAGCCATATGACTTTGTTGCAAGCAATAATGATTCAATGGCACTTGGGGTGCTTGATGCATATGCTGAAAATAACATTAACCCGGCGGATGCGCCAGTGCTTGGGGTAGATGCTACAGCAGACGGGTGTGCTTCTATTGAAGACGGGAAAATGGCATTTACTGTATACCAGTCTGCAAAAGGGCAGGGCGAATATGCAGTAAAGGCAGCAGCAGAGCTTGCAAAAGGAGGTTCAATAAGCAGCATAAAGGGAGCAACAAAAGATAATAAATATGTCTATGTGCCATTTGAAAAGGTAGACAGTTCTAATGTAAGCCAGTATAAATAATGGTACTTAGCAATTTGTGCCCAGTAACTAATTAATAATATATTAAGTAACAATCTAATACATGAAAGGTGGTTATAAAATGTTTAAAATTAATGACAATTATCTCAAATTACCAGGGAGCTATTTATTTTCTACAATAGCAAAGAAAGTTGCAGCATACAGTGAAGCTAATCCTGGCAAGGCAGGCAACATTATACGCCTTGGAATAGGTGACGTAACACTGCCGCTCTCAAAGGCTGTTATTGAAAGGCTCCACAGTGCAGTAGATGAGATGTCAAAGAAAGAAACATTTAAGGGATATGCCCCAGACCTTGGATATGAATTTCTGCGTACAGCAATATCTGTAAATGATTATAAAAACCGTGGGTGCAGTATTGAGGCAGATGAAATATTTATAAGTGATGGTGCAAAGAGTGATTCAGGAAATATAGGGGATATTTTTGCACAGAATAATAAAATTGCAGTCTGCGACCCAGTTTATCCTGTGTATGTTGATACAAATGCAATGGCAGGCCGTACAGGTGTTTATGACCCTGCTACAGAGAAATGGTCAGATGTAATTTATATGCCTTGCACAAAGGAAAATAATTTCTGCCCTGAAACACCGTCAGAAACACCAGATATAATTTACCTTTGTTTCCCGAATAACCCTACAGGTACTACAATAACAAAAGAGCAGTTACAGGTATGGGTTGATTATGCATTAAAATCAGGTGCAGTTATTATTTATGATGCTGCATATGAGGCATATATTTCAACTCCTGGAGTGCCACATTCTATTTATGAATGTGAGGGTGCTAAGGCATGCGCCATTGAACTTAGGAGCTTTTCTAAAAATGCTGGTTTCACAGGCACACGTCTTGGATTTACAGTTATTCCAAAAGAGCTTAAGTGTGGTGATGTAACACTCCACAGTTTATGGGCACGCCGCCATGGCACTAAATTTAATGGCGCACCTTATATTATACAGGCAGCAGGTGCAGCAGTTTATACAGAAGAAGGCAAAAGGCAGACAGGAGAACAGATTGCATATTATATGAATAATGCAAAGATTATAAGGGAAGGGCTGGAAGCTGCAGGTTATGAAATATATGGCGGTACAGATGCCCCTTATATCTGGCTTAAGACACCAGATAATATGACTTCATGGGAATTTTTTGACTACCTTCTGGAAAACCTTAATATTGTTGGTACACCAGGTTCAGGCTTTGGACCTAGCGGTGAAGGGTACTTCAGGCTGACAGCATTTGGAAGCCTTGAAAATACTAAGAAAGCAATGGAACGAATAAAAGCAGGTGATGCAAATATATGATAAAAACAATGAAAAAGGTTTTATATACAACCTTTACAATATGTATACTGGCTGCTGCAGCACCAGTACAGGCAAAGGCAGATGCACTTCCTGCGTCTGCTTATGATAAATACATTGCATTTGGTGCGGATTTAAAACAATCTGAAAAAGATTCTGTTTTAAATATCTTCGGGCTTACAGAAGCAGGGCTTGCGGATTATAAAACAATAGAAGTAACTAACAAGGATGAACATGATTACCTTGGAGATTATCTTGACTCATCAGTAATAGGCACAAGGGCACTTTCATCAGTAATGGTAGTAAAAACCGAAGAAGGAAGCGGAATTTTAGTATCAACTAATAATATAAATTACTGTACATCGGGAATGTACTGTAATGCATTAATAACAGCAGGTCTGAGTGATGCTAAAGTTACAGTTGCTGCCCCGTTTAATATATCAGGGACTTCAGCGCTTGTAGGTGCAATGAAAGCATATTCTGTCATGACAGGGCAGGATATTCCAGAAAGCACAATGGACACAGCAACAGATGAACTTGTAACGACAGCAGAGGTTGCAGAAAGCATTGGTGACAATGATAAAGTAGTACAGCTTGTGGCGGCTGCCAAGCAGAAGATTTTTGAAGAAGAGCTTTCATCAGAAAATGATATAAGGGATGCAATAGAAGCATCAGCAGAAGCACTTAAAATAAATATCAAAGAAGAAGATATTGAGAAGCTTACGGCAATGCTTAAAAAGGTTTCAGAAGTTGATATAGATGTTGATGCTATAAAGGAACAGGCATCAGAGATTTATAATAAACTTAAAGATGCAGGAATTGATTTTAGCAAAGTGGATACAAAAGGGCTTGTGGAAAAAGTGGGTGACTTTTTTGCAAATATATTTAATGCAATAAAAGACTTTTTCAGCGGGCTGTTTGGCTAGGCAGGTTCTGGGACGTTTTACAGGAGGGCAGTTATGGCAAATATTATTTCAGACGAAACTATTGAGTATGTAGGGATTCTTGCTAAGCTTGAGCTGGACAGTGAAGAGAAGGAACAGGCAAAGAAGGATATGGGAAGGATGCTTGATTATATAGACAAGCTTAATGAACTGGATACAGATGGTGTAGAGCCTATGTCGCATATTTTTCCAGTGAAGAATGTATTCAGGGAAGATGAAGTGTGTAATGGTGATGGCAGGGAAATTACGCTTGCCAATGCACCAGAAAGAAAAGAGGATTGTTTTGTAGTTCCTAAAACTATAGTATAGTTTGTTTGTGACTTAATGGAGGGAAAAATGTCTTTAATGAATTTGACAGCCACAGGGCTTGGAGAGAAAATAAAGAACAAAGAAATATCTGCACCAGAGGCAGTCCAGGCTTCCTTGGATGCAATAGAAGCAAAGGAGGCAGATATCAACAGTTTTGTCACTGTTGACAGAGAAGGTGCAATAAAGCGTGCAAATGAAGTACAAAAGTTAATTGATGAAGGGAAGCTTAAAGGACCTGTTGCTGGCGTGCCTGTTGCAATAAAGGACAATATGTGTACTGAAGGTCTGCTTACAACATGCAGTTCAAAGATACTTGGAAATTATGTGCCTTCATATACAGCAGAAGCAGTCATTAACCTTGAAAAGGCAGGGGCTGTAATTATTGGCAAGACAAATATGGATGAATTTGCTATGGGCAGCACTACTGAAACATCTGCTTATGGTGCTACAAAGAACCCTTGGAATACAGGACATGTGCCAGGTGGTTCATCTGGCGGTTCATGTGCAGCAGTAGCAGCATGTGAGTGCCCTTATGCACTTGGTTCAGATACAGGCGGCTCTATAAGGCAGCCAAGCTCATTTTGTGGTGTTACAGGGATAAAACCTACTTATGGCACTGTTTCACGTTACGGGCTTATAGCATATGGTTCTTCACTTGACCAGATAGGACCGGTTGCAAAGGATGTTACTGACTGTGCAACTATACTTGAAATAATTGCGTCATATGATAAAAAAGACTCTACATCTGTTAAACGTGATAATTATGATTTTACATCTGCACTCGTTGATGATGTAAAAGGCATGAAAATAGGCATCCCATCAGACTATTTTGGTGAGGGGCTGGACAGTGAAGTAAAAGAAGCTGTCCTGGACGCTGCAAGAGAGCTTGAAAAGAAAGGTGCAGTTATTGAAGAATTTAACTTAAGCCTTGTTGATTATGCAATACCTGCATACTATATAATTGCATGTGCAGAAGCAAGCTCAAACCTTGCAAGATTTGATGGTGTAAAATATGGCTTCCGTACAGAAGATTATAACGGGCTTCATAATATGTATAAAAAGACACGCTCAGAAGGATTTGGTGCAGAAGTAAAGAGAAGGATTATGCTTGGTTCATTTGTACTTAGTTCCGGCTACTATGATGCATATTATATAAAAGCACTTAAAACAAAAGCACTTATTAAAAAAGCATTTGATAACGCATTTAGCAAATATGACGTGATAATTGGGCCTGCTGCACCATCTACAGCCCCTGCGCTTGGGCAGAGTTTAAGTGACCCGCTTAAAATGTACCTTGGTGATATTTATACGATTTCAGCAAACCTTGCAGGGCTTCCTGGAATAACTGTACCTTGTGGTATGGACAGCAAAAACCTTCCTATAGGGATGCAAGTTTTAGGTAATTGTTTTAAAGAGAAAAATATAATACGTGCCGCATATTCATTTGAACAGACAAGGGAATATAAATACAGCCCGCTTGCATAGACGGGAAGCAGAATGGAGGTTTATTAATGAAACAGTATGAAACAGTTATTGGACTTGAAGTGCATGTAGAGCTTGCAACTAAAACTAAAATCTTCTGTTCATGCCCTACAGAATTCGGGGGTGCGCCAAATTCGCATACATGCCCTGTTTGTACGGGTATGCCTGGTTCGCTTCCTGTTTTAAATAAAAAAGTGGTTGAATATGCTGTTGCTGTTGGTCTTGCTACCAACTGCAAGATTACACAGAACTGTAAGTTTGACCGCAAGAACTACTTTTATCCTGACAACCCGCAGAATTACCAGATATCACAGCTTTATTACCCTATATGCAGGGATGGCGGCATCGAGATTACAACAGAAAACGGCGGTACTAAGACTATAGGAATACATGAAATCCATATGGAAGAGGATGCCGGGAAACTTGTCCATGATGAATGGGGTGAGAGTTCCCTTGTAGACTTTAACCGTTCAGGTGTGCCGCTTATTGAGATTGTTTCAGAGCCGGATATGCGTTCAGCAGATGAAGTAATAGCATATCTTGATAAACTGCGCCTTATTATACAGTACCTTGGTGCATCAGACTGCAAGCTACAGGAAGGCTCTATGCGTGCAGATGTAAACCTTTCCATAAGGGAAGCCGGTGCATCAGAGTTTGGCACACGTACAGAGATGAAGAACCTTAATTCATTTAAGGCAATTGCAAGAGCCATAGAAGCAGAAAAAGAGCGCCAGATTGACATAATAGAATCAGGTGGCAACGTAGTACAGGAAACAAGGCGCTGGGATGACAATAAAGAGTATTCATATGCAATGCGTTCAAAAGAAGATGCACAGGATTACCGCTATTTTCCAGAACCAGACCTTGTGCCAGTAGTTATAAGTGATGAATGGCTGGAGGAAATAAGGTTAGCACAGCCAGAGTTCCGTGATGAAAAGTTAAACCGTTATAAAGAAGAGTTTAAAATTCCGGAATATGACGCCCAGATTATTACAGGAGATAAACATCTTGCAGATATCTTTGAAAAGGCTTCTGCCATATGCAATAACCCTAAGAAAGTGTCAAACTGGCTTATGGTTGAAACAATGCGCCTTATGAAAGAAAATGATATAGAGCCTTCACAGCTTAAGTTTTCACCAGAAAACCTTGCTAAGCTTGTAAACCTTACAGAAGCCAGGGCAATAAACAGCCAGACAGCCAAAGAAGTATTTGAAAAAATGTTTGAAAGTGATATTGATCCTGAAAAATATGTTGAAGAAAATGGCCTTAAAGCTGTTTCAGATGATGGTGCGTTAAGGGAAGTTATACAAAAAGTTATAAATGAAAACCCACAGCCTGTAGAAGATTACCATAATGGAAAGAAAAAGGCAATGGGATTCCTTGTCGGGCAGATAATGAAAGAAATGAAGGGCAAGGCAGACCCGGCAGTGGTGAATGTAATTCTTAAAGAACTTTTATAGCAGTCATTTGAAAACAAGTTAAGAGAGATGCTGCATTGTAACATGGGAGGAGATTATGGAAGAAGAGCAGGTAATTGAAGTTGAAAACAGAAGAAGCCAGAGAGTGCCAGTCGTCATGCATCTTCAGGTTTCTTCTGTATTTAAGCAGAATAATGTACATGTAAGCAATATTAATGCACCTATAGAAGTTATTGATATATCAAAATATGGGATAGGTTTTATAACAAAAAGCATCCTTCCCATAGGTTTTTATTTTGACTCAAGGCTTAACTTTGAAGATGGCAGGGACAGCATTAACTGTGTTATAAGGATAGTAAGGAGAAAACAGCGTGATGACGGTTTAACAGTATATGGATGTGAATTTGTAGGCATGTCACCTGTATTTGACTATATATTTGATGGTACAGTAAAAAACTGTATAAATGAGGAGAATTATTTAGGAACAGAAGATTAAAAAGCAGAAAAGGCAGGTAAAACCTGCCTTTTCAATCTATGCTCTAATATCAAATGAGAAGCGCTTCATATCAGCCGTTGCAGATGTGTTGATCTTAGCATCAACAAATTCATTTACTGTGCTTGTGCCTGCATCAGCCTGTGAAACATCGACCTGGCAGGAATAACCCTGTCCGTTCAATGCACTTTTTAACATATCAGAATTAGTCCTGATTAAATCAATAGATTGTAAATCTTCGAGGGAAAACTTTGCATTTATATCATTTTTTTTCTTATCCAGATAAATGTCAATATCCCCAAGATGCTCAAGGGTAAGATGGAGAAGAACATGTACATTTTCCGGGTTGTGTTTAAGTTTCTCTTTTTGCGTATATACATATAAATCGGCATGTGCGTCCTGGTTCTGAAGCTTTAAAGGCATTTGTAAGTATGAAAATGTTTCACTTAACGTCTTCATAAATTCAATATTGCTCTCCATATCATGTGCCGAACGCCCCATATTATCTGAATCTTCACCCGAAAGGGCAGTCTGTATAAGACCTTCAAACTGCCTGAGCTGTGTTTTCATTTTATCATAAAATGAATTTACTTCACCATCTTTTTTCAGCTTATCAGGAGTAAGTGTCCAGGATGACTGTAAAAATTTACCAAGTATATTTTCAAAAACATGAGAGCCCAAAATCCCCTGTACAGCGGAAGGCTCTGCAAGTGGTATAATATTTTTTACAACTGTAATAACTTCTTTAGCAGTTGCTTCACCTGAAATAACTTTATTAATAAAGGATTTGCTGACAGGCAGGGAATCAAACTTTGCAAGCAGTTCATTGCGTCCATCTGCTGTAAGAAATGAACCCAGGCTGTCGATCTGCCTGCTTTCCTTGCCATATAAATCTGCAAGTGTATCAATAATTGTATGGATTTGTGGCTGTTCCTGTTTGGTATCAGGGGCGGCGGCCTGCTGTAAAAAGTTTAATGTATTATTAAAGGAATTTTTTGCAGTTTCTGTAATAGTCTGGAAAAATTTATTAGCAAAATTAAACCTGCTGCCAGCCTTGTCTTCCACCACATTGCCAGGCTGTTCTTCTGTTATTTCTGCATTTCCAGTGCTGTTGCCTGTTTTATTTCCACCTGCTGTTTCTGCTTCCGTTTCTGCTGTAATATTTGCATTTGCAACAGTAATGTTTTTAATACTGTTCTCTGTCTGCCGCATTACAGCTTCTTCACCATCACCTTGCCCAAGTGCCATATTTATAAGGAAAAGCTGGTCTGTAATGCCTTCCTGTGTAATGCCATCTGGCATTTTGGCAGTACCAGATATAATTGCATCATGTATTAAAGACAGGGCATCATGTATAGACAATGAACCATCTTTAAGCTGTGCAATAATATCCTCTGTAAGAGGCGTTTCTGATAAAAGCTCCATAAGTTCCTGTATCTGGCTGGCTGGGAGCTGTGAAACTGACAGTGTGCCATCTGCCAGGCTGCCTGCGTTGTCATAAAGTGCTATGGAAAGCAGTCTTTCCCCAAACGATGACAATGTGCCAGAAGCGCCGCCGCTTGCAAGTGTATTAAGTAGTGCAGGTATATCTTGGGCAAAATCCTGTATCTGTCCTAAAAGCTGGTGCGACCCGTTCATATAACTGCTGAACTGTTTTACTGTATCAGCGTTAATATCCATCATAAGACGGTTCATTATTGCAAGGGTATTCATATCATTGGTTTTATAATCATACGACTGTTGCATAAGGTGCTGTATAGACTCTTTATTAATTGGCAGCATATTGTCCATAAGTGCCTTGACAGCACTCTGGTTGTGCTTTGCCGGGGGAAGCCCTGCCTCATCAAGCGCTTTATTAATAAGAGTAAGTTCTGTTTCAGTAAAACTATTTTTAATTGCTTCAAGCAATATGCTTCCACCAGAAACCCCGCCAAGCCTGAAGGCAGCAGTCTGCCCAATAGACAGCATTGGGTTTCCTGTAATTTTAGCCCGTAGAATTGTATTATCTTCAAGTGTAATAGTTATATCATTATTACATAAATCAGAAACTTCACCTCTGATAATATCACCTTCATAAAGCCTTCCAGGGCTTTGCACTACACCAAAATCTTTAGTCCTTGCAGCACTAGCGGAATTGGTCTGTACAGAAGCAGAACTGTTCCTGCCAGCCGCCTGGTGCTGCCTTGCCTGCGCCTGGGTCTGCCTGCCGCCAGCAGCATGGGCATTTAAAGGGTTTATTTTCGGATTGTCCATAATATTTTCTGCCTTTCCTGCAAATCTAAGCTAAATTTATTGAACTCTATATATTTATCGTCATATTTCATAAAATTTAAAACAGTAGCAGAATAAACTCATATAAGATAATTTCCAGTTATCTTGTGCTGGCAAACGGACGCAGGGTTTCCGTGTCCAGCTAAATCATTCCATTCCATGGCACGCTTGCGCTACGATAGCTCACGCAACGGCGCATAAAATCCCAAAAGCCGGGATTTAAACGCCGGCGGAGCTAAAGTGCCCCTGTCATAGAATGATTTAGCTGGACACTGGAAACTCTGCTGTTTACTGGCAAAACTGGTATTATAACTGGAAAATATGTTGTATTGCAGGTTATTCAGGCGGATGGCAGATTAATGAACATGGTTCTTTCATTAATACCACTAATCCAACACACTAATATTGTAATATAATTATAAACCAGCAGAAAAGTTTTTGGAATATAATTTACAGTTATCATGTTATTCTGATGTTTACTGCAAATTTACAATAACAGGTTTCATGTAACAGATGCCAGAAATATTCCGTAAAAGGGGCACTTTAACCCCGCCGGCATTTAAGTCCCTGTGACACAGGAGAAACTTAATTTTCTTTTTGTGCACAGGGACTTTATGTGCCGTTGCGTGGGTTACCGTAGCGGAAGCGTGCCCCTGTACGGAATATTCTGGCTCTGGCACAGAAACCGTCCGTTTTACATAAACACAAGATAACTGGAAATTATCTTATGAGTTTATCCTGAAAACAGCAGGAATTATAATTGTCTTTTTTTGGTTTATGTATTATAATATAAGAGCTGTTATAGGCTGTATAAAAGATATACTGTCTTATTGTGCAGAAATTTACATTAATAAAAAGGGGGAAAAGCAATGAAATGGTGGAAACGCTTGGGTAGTATTGTCTTATGCAGCATCCTGGTTCTGTCCATGGTAACAGGGGGAATGGGTGTTGCTACATCTTCGGCAAAGGCAAAAGTTGCTGTTCTTAAAACAAAAAATGTGAAAGTGCAGGTTGGAAAAACTACAAAAATCCAAATTAAAAACAAAAAGAAATCCTGCAAATATACATTTAAAAGCGACAAGAAGAAAATTGCAACTGTTACTAAAAAGGGAACTATTAAGGGAGTGAAGGCAGGACTAGCCAATATTACAGTAAAGGAGAAACAAGGCAAGAAAAAGGCAAGAAAAGTTGGTATAGTTAAAGTAGAGGTAACACCAAAAGAAAGTACAACACCACAGGAAAGTGCAGTGCCACAAGAGAGTACAGCACCACAGGAAAGTACAGCACCAGAACCAGATGATAACCTGGAAGTTGCAGGTGCATCAGTTAAAATCTATGTTGATGGGTTTAAAAAAGGAAATCTGGTAGCAGAAGCAGATGGCACAGGGGATACAACTTTGGCTTCATCTTCCCCACAGGGACAAGATACTAATACTAATACCACTACAACACCAGAGCCAGGGGTTCTTTTTAAGGCAGATGCCGAGGATGGCGGAAGCGGTGTTATTGGAAAACGTGGAGATGTAACCATAGCAGTGGAAGATGGCGGTGCTAATGGTACAGCTAAAGCAATTAAAGTGTCTGGACGTAGTGAGGACTGGCACGGCGCACAGGTAGATATAACTGGCGCTGTTGAAGCAGGAAACGAGTATGAAATTTCTTTCTGGGCTAAGCAGTCCACAGGCAGTGACAGCAAGCTTGACTTTAGCTGCCAGTATACAGAGAAAGAAGGAGGACAGGTGCAGTATGTAGGTATCATGCAGTTTGACCTTCCAAATGATGAGTGGGTTAAATGTGAAGCTACGTATACTATACCAGTACATACAGGTGATATTTCGGTTTACTGGCAGTCTGTATATGATTCAAAGAACTCTATGGACTTCTATCTTGATGAGTTTGTGATGAAAGGGACTGCAAAACAGGCAGAAGGCAGGACACTCAAGACAGCAGGTACAGGCATACCAGGTACTGGTCTTGTAAAGCTTGAACCTGGCAATCCTGTTATGACTTCACGTCTGACAGCTGACCCTTGGGCAATGGAATATAATGGCAGGGTATATGTATATGGAACAAATGATTCACAGCAGTATGCAGAAGAACCTGGAAAGGATAACGATTATTCAAAAATTCATACACTGAACTGTTATTCTTCTGCTGATATGGTGAACTGGACTGACCATGGAACTATTAACGTGAAAGAGGCTGCTAAATGGGCTTCTAATTCATGGGCTCCAGCAGTTGCCCATAAGACAATTGATGGTAAAGAGAAATTCTTCCTGTATTTTGCAAACAATGCAAGCAGTATTGGTGTACTGACAGCTGACAGCCCAACTGGCCCATGGCATGACCCGGTTGGAAAAGCACTGATTGACCGTAGCGTTGGAGGATGTACAGTATCTGAAGTCGGCTGGATCTTTGACCCAGCAGTTCTTGTAGATGATGATGGTACAGGTTATCTGTATTTTGGAGGTATTGGTGATATAAACGGTAAAGACGAAAACTTTATACGCAATCCAAAATGTGCCCATGTTATAAAGCTTGGGGCAGATATGGTAAGCGTAGATGGTTCAGCGCAGGCAATTGATGCACCATTTATGTTTGAGGATTCCGGCATCAATAAAATCGGTAATAAATACTACTATAGTTATTGTACAAACTGGACTGGAGCCATTGATGGAAAACCAATTAACCGTGCGGATTGTCCAGCAGCTAATATTGCTGTTATGGAAAGTGATTCACCAATGGAAGGTTTTAAATATATAGGCTGTGTAATGAAAAATCCAGGAAATTATTTCAGTAGTGGCGTTACAGGAAACAACCATCACTGCTTTACTGAGTTTAAAGGTCAGTTGTATGCATTCTATCATACAAAGAGAGATTCTTTAAAGGTAGGAACAAAACAGGATTTCCGTACTACATATGTGGATAAATTAAACCTTGGTGAGAATAATAATTTTACGAACAAAGATGGCAGCATTGCTATTACAAAGATGACAGTGAAAGGTGTAGAGAGCATTGCAAGCCTGGATCCATATACTACTGTAGAGGCTGAAACATTTGCAGTTTCTGATACTGTGGGTACTGTATTAAATACAGAAACAAGCTCTAACAAAGACTGGCTTAAAAATTATTCCGTGTATAATGGAAAAATTGGCGGCTACATTGGTGTGTCAGATGTAGAGTTTGGAACAGACGGAGCATCAGAAGTTGTATTAAAACTGGGTGATACAGCAAACACATATAAAGAAATAACAGCAAAATTAAATACAAAGATTACAGGGAAGCATACAATTTATTTTGTCTTTGGAAAGAATGGTGTGTTAATGGATTCATGGAGGTTTAATAAATAAACCTGGTTAATCTGGAAGTAATTTAGATATTAAAAAAGGATTGATGCAGCAGAGTAATTCTGCTGCGCCAATCCCTTTTTTGCATAGTTGCTTTTTACAACGAATATCCCCACAGGTTACGCATTTGCGGCATTATTTTATCAAGAGCCCATGTCTTGTTGCTGTTTTCCATGCTGTTTGGGTCATTTACAATTACATTGCCGTCACTGTCTGCGCCTGACAGTACTATAAAATGCCCCGTTGTAGTAAAATCTCCCGGCTTCATGCTACATATTATTGGCTTTCCAGAATTTAGCCATTCTAATATGCTTTCCTTTTCAAATGGTACTTCATTGTAATTTAGCCCGATTTTATTTGCACCATAAGTCATTAAGTCCCATGAAGAACCAGAGCCTTTAACATAGAAACCATTATTTTCTGCCATTCTTGCAACTCTGTATGGATTCCATTTTGTCTTGCCAGAAAGCCCACATTGTACCATAGAAAGGCAGGCAGGCCCGCATCCTGTTACAGCTATAAAATCCCCGCCATAAGCTTTATATCCCCATCTTTTGTCCCACTGCAGGAAAAGGGGAATACCATCTGTATTTAAATCCTTTTTTATATCAATTTTTATTTTTTTGTCTTTATAATTTTTATAATCTAGTACAAAATCTTTTGTTTCAGGATGCTTTTCAAAAAGAGTAACCAGGCTTTCAGGATAATTTTCCTCTTTTAACTTTTCAATTAAATTGTTCTTTTCAGTGCCAGAAATAACTTCAGAGGTGTAATTTCCTGTGCCTTTATTATCATTTCTATTTATTAAATCAAAAATAAAACTTGATAAAAATCTGGAAATCATTATACACATAAATATAAACAGGCATATTATTAAAATATTTATAATTATATGGAACTTTTTTTTCTTTTTATGTTTTTTGCTGTAACTGTTTGTAACCACTTTATCCATAAATCTGTACCTTCCTTTATTATTATTCCAGGGAATTAACTGTTGTTAATATATTACCAGATAATAAAGGATTATCTTTCAAAATAGTCTTATAAAAAACTTACTATTTTCTTAAAATTTTGAATTTTACCCAGAATAAGCCTGCTTAGGATTTATACCATATTGCTAAGATACCATATTACAAGCGGAAGATTCAGATGGGCTTCCAAAAAGCAGCCTGCCCCTATAAGCAGCAGACAGAGCCCGATAAAAGGAAATTGCTGCATTGCAAGTTTTCCTTTTTTTGGCTTCGGTGAATAGTTATATACATTTTCAAATGATGGATTGGTTATACATGCTATAAATTCATTATGGAAATTGTCACAATGTGCAATTACCATAAGGTATACAGGTATAAAAAGCAGTACCTGTGGGCATAAAAAGAAAAAAAAGCGTATTATTCCAGGAATGCCATGAAGTATAATATTAAATGCAAGCAGAAGCCCATTCGTAAATCCTGTATAAAGTGAAAATGCACAATAGTAATATGTCCAGATATTAGTAAGTGAAAACAAATATAAAAGTATAAAAAGTTTTATATTTCTTTTAAGTGTAAGCAGGAAAATATCAGATTTTTCTATATCAAGCCCAGGCAGGTTATTAATAGTTTCATTATAAATTGTAATCAGTGGTGAATATAAATTTTCTTTTAACAAATGTCCTGTTATACATCCAGCTATAATTCCAATAATAGTAAAAAACAAGGATATTTTACATGATACAGGAAGTTTTTTGTGCATACCAGTCTTTTTTTGGATAGATTTCATTAAACCTCCGCAGGATTTTTATAAAATCCAGATTATTTATTCATATATAAATATGGGACAATCATATAATTTATGTATAAAACTTTTAAAGAAATTTCACACTAAAGACTTGTAAAGTTTTGTCAAATGCAGGAAATATAAAATGATTGGAAGTATAATTTGTCGCAGCATTATAATTGAATAAGCATTTATTCTGCATTATTCTGTTATTAGCCCGGAATTTTATGTGGATTTTGCAATATGCGGGAATATAGAAAGGAATTATTTTATATGAAAAAATTGTTTGTTACAGGAATTATTTATATCTGCCTGTTTATATTACTGGTTGCAGGTATTTATAATCTTGGAAAAAATTTTAATGAAAATATTGTACAAAGTGATGAAGTGGCTGTTACAGCAGAGGACATACCAAATGACAGTATACAGAATACAAAAGTTCCAGAGAAAGAAACAAATAAAATAGAAACAGATAAAATAGAAACAGATAAAATGGAAGATAAAGTCGTTATAAAGGGTGATATTTCAGAAGATGTTACACCATTTAACTATAATACTACAGCAGATAAATACTTGCTTGATTTGTGCTATGCAGGCTTGTGCAAAATGAAGGACAGGAAGTGCATAAGTAAGAATGTTTCAAATGTTTATAACAAAAAAAAGGATATTACAACATTCAGGATTGCACTTGATGAAGAAGCAGAAAATGTATCAGGCCATAAAATAACAGCAGATGATTTGTTGTTTAACTATTATTTGCGGGCAGATACAGGTTATACAGCAGATGGAGGAATATCTGCACTTCCGGTTGTGGGAATGAAGGAGTACAGGTATGGTACTAAGAACATAGCATCAGTCAAAAAGAAAATATCAAAAAAATTAAAAAATCCTGATAAGAGGACTGCTTTCCTGATAAGAAGGCATATTATAAGACCAGTTCTTGAAAAGGAATATGAATGGGTGTGTTCACTTTATAAACAGGAAACATATGATTATATAACAGATAAATATCCACGCAAAAAAGATTTATTTGTTTATTTTTTTGCATATGGGACAAATTATAAAACAAAAGGAAAAACAGCAGAAAAAGTTATAAGTGATGTAATTAAATCTTATGGGTCTGATTATAATAAGCTTGGCAAAGTTACAGGGGAAAATTACAAAAAGCAGGCTGAGGGCATTGCACTAAATGTTATACAGTCAGATAAAAAGTTTAAGTTCCGTACCAGGAATATAAGTGGGATAAAAAAGCTGGATGATTATACAATAAGCATTGATGTAAAAGGAAACAGAAAACCTGGCTATATAAACAGGCTTGGCAGTATGTACATAGTATCAATGGAATCATGGGGAAATGAGGCATTGTTTAATGGCAAAGACCAGTTTGGTTTTAAACGTGGCAAAGCAGGCAATATAATAAAAGGAAAGAAGATTTCAGAAGATGAAACAGGGAATTATAAAATACAGGAGATAATAGATGGAGTGTATACACTTGGAAAAAGGGAAGGAAAGTAATATAAAAATACTAACAGAATAAGAAGAATAAAAAGCCCCTATCTTACTTAAATTTTGTATGGGGCTTTTTGTTTATAAGAGTTTTTGTTTAATGTTTTTAATTATACTACTGCTTCAACCAGTGTTTTACCACTTCAATAAAAGTTTTATTATTGTTTTTATCCCCATACAGGTCATTAAAGTGTACTACAAATTTTTCAAGTACAAGCTGCATATCCAGATATCCATTTGTAACAAACTGGTTTTTGTCTTGTAATGAAGCTTTATAAATATCTTGTTCATGCATTTCAGATGTGGAAAGGTATAAGTTATACAACCTTGTTTCAAAAATGCGGTTTGCAATGCTTACTGTTCCATTATGGTTTGTAATAAATCCAAACATTGCTGCAATATCAATTGAAGGTTTATCTGGGTTATAGGTAATGCTTTTTCCGGTAAAAAGCAATGAGTATAACATTGAATTAAGTTCTGGATATTCTGCTAGTTTGCCATATAGTGATTCAAATAGTGTATTTTTTTCAGACAGGATTATATTTATAGCTTTATAAAACCCTTTTTTTGTCCATGCTATGTTTTTGTGGCTAAAATTATTTTTATGAAATTCATCATCCATAATTTTACACAACCTGGATACAAGAAATGGATAGCCAGATGTATATTCATAAAGCAGGCCTGCTATACTTTCAATGTCCATTCCAGAATGGTAGTCATTTTCATAGTCATGCAGCATTCCAGCAATGCCGTTTGCTGACAGGCTCATATCAATATTAAAATCTGTAGCAATATTCCATGGGCTGTTATATTTATGTTCATCGTCTGGGCGTAGTTTTCTTTTAAGGTTTTTTATATCATATACACTTGCCAGTATAACAGACTGGAAAGCTGGCTGTGTTGCCCTGCGTATATAAGCGGCACGTGTCTGGGAAAGAAAATCAAGGAATACCTGGTTATTTGCTGCACTATCAGTTTCATCAACCATTAATACAACTGGCTTGTCAGTTCTACCGCAGATATCACTTAATTCTTCAAAAAGTGTTTTAAGAGTGAAATCTGTATTCCGGTTTTTTATTTCATCTTTTAAATTGCTGATTGTTTCATTAAGCCTGTCTGTTAATTCTAGTTTGTTTTTTTCAAAAAAATGTAAAAAAGATTTTGCAAAAGAAATAGCAAATACATTTTCACTTTGAAATTCCGCATATCCAAATGTCTGGAAATCTAAAAGTATAACATAATAATCTTTTTGTAAATATTTTTCAAGGGCGATTAAAGTTGTAGTTTTTCCATATTGTCTTGCTTTGTTAATAGTAAAGTAACAGCCATTATCAATAAGGGTTTTAATTTTTTTTAGTCTTTGGCGGATATCTGCCATATAATGTTTTTCTGGTATGCAAACTGCTGTTACATTAAATTCTTTAGCCATTATACAGATGCCTCCTTTTTGTGTGCTTGCCCTTGCTGGTGCATATATATGTTGTTCTTTACTGCTATAATAACATAACTGGTATATTTTTACAAATAGGTTTTTGATATTTGGCAAGGCAGGAATGCCAGAAATGGGGTAAATTGTGCAGCATTTGCAACTGTTTTTTATATAGCGCTTTACTGGCAGCAGAAGAAAACAGTACATGAAAATACTTCTGCCAATTATTGTTTGTGAATTTTTTTGAAGTTTTGGGGAAAACATATATATTGTAATCTATGGAAACATTGGAATGGGCCAATATGCAACAATGACAATTACAATTACTTTGCAGGCTTTATTAATATGTGCATTAAACGGGATTTCACAGCGTTACCAATAACGTTTCTAAACGGACTAATTTAAACCCTGGTTAATTTTTTTCTAATGAAGGAGGAAAAGAAAAATGATAAGACGTAAATTAGTTTCCATGATGCTTGCTACAACAATGATTGCAGGTGTTGTTACTGGATGTGGCAATGATGACAGCGGTGGTGATGATGCTGCTGCAAAGGGGAGTGTTTATTACCTTAGTTTCAAGCCAGAACAGACAGACCAGTGGAAGTCAATAGCTGAAAAGTACACAAAGGAAACAGGCATTGAAGTAAAGGTACAGACAGCCGCTTCTGGAACATATGAGCAGACACTTAAATCAGAGATTGCCAAAAAAGATGCACCTACATTATTCCAGATTAATGGGCCAGTAGGATACCAGAGCTGGAAAGATTACTGTTTAGACTTGTCTGGTACTAAACTTTATTCATGGTTAAAGGATAAAGATATGGCAGTAAAAGATGGAGATGGTGTTTATGGGATTCCATATGTAGTAGAGGGTTACGGTATTATATACAATGAAGAAATAATGGATAAATACTTTGCTTTAGATGGTGCTAAGGCTGCCTCTATGGAAGAAATCAATAATTTTGCAAAGTTAAAAGAAGTTGTTGAGGATATGACAAGTAAAGCATCTGATTTAGGAATTGATGGTGTATTTGCTTCTACGTCCTTTACTCCTGGTGAAAACTGGAGATGGCATACACATCTTATGAACCTTCCAGGATTTTATGAGTATAAAGATGACAATGCAAGCGATAAAAAAGAAATTGACTTTAAGTATAACCAGGAATACAAGAATATTTTAGATTTATATGTAAATAATTCATGTACAAAGCCTTCTATGTTAGGTTCAAAGACAGTTGAAAATTCAATGTCAGAATTTGCACTTGGAAAGGTTGCAATGGTACAGAATGGTAACTGGGCATGGGGCGATATAAGCAAGGTAAGCGGCAATGTTGTTAAGGAAGACAAAATTAAATTCCTTCCAATCTATACAGGTGTTTCAGGTGAGGAGAACCAGGGCATCTGTATTGGTACAGAGAATTTCTTTAGTGTAAATAGCGAAGCTTCAAAGAAAGACCAGGAAGAAACAATTAAGTTTGTTGAGTGGTTATTTAACTCTGAAGAAGGAAAGAAAGCTGTAACTAATGAACTTGGGTTTATTGCACCATTTAATACATTTAAAGATGCTGATAACCCAACTGACCCATTGGCAAAAGAAGTAATACGCTATATGGATGACAGTTCTTTAAATACTGTATCATGGAATTTTATGACAAGTATGCCAAGCCAGACATTTAAAGATAATTTTGGTGCATCACTTTTGGAGTATATTACAGGAAATAAAGACTGGGATAAAGTAGTAGAAGATTGCAAAGCAGAGTGGAAGTCAGAAAAGGAAGCTATTGCAGAATAGCATAAAGGGATATACTAAAATTTAAAGACAAGGTTTGTGTCCTGGCGCTGCAGGGCGCAGACCATTTATAGTATGGCAGCGCAGAAAAGAGGAGTGTCATGCAAAAGGCGTATAAAAAGTATTTTGCCGTATTTGTACTCCCTACGCTACTTGCATTTACAGTATTCTTTATAATTCCGTTTATTATGGGTATTGTATTGTCCTTCTGTAAATTTACTACAGTTACAAATGCAAGGTTTGTAGGAGTATCAAATTATATAAAGGCATTTTCTAATGCGGATTTCTTAAATGCATTAGGGTTTACAACTAAGTTTACGATAGTATCTGTTATAACAATAAACGTGATTGCGTTTTCGGTTGCATATGGTCTTACAAGAGGGCTTAAAGGAACAAACTTCTTCAGGACAACATTTTTTATGCCAAACCTGATTGGTGGTATTGTATTAGGTTATATCTGGCAGCTTATGATTAATGCAGTTCTTGCAAACTTTGATGTTACAATTACAAGTGATGCAAAGTATGGTTTCTGGGGGCTGGTTATCCTGATGAACTGGCAGTTAATCGGTTATATGATGATTATTTATATTGCTGCAATCCAGAATATCCCTGGGGAATTAATTGAGGCGGCTAAAATTGACGGGGCTACTAAGACACAGACAATGTTTAAGGTTATTATCCCTATGGCAATGCCTTCTATAACAATATGCCTGTTCCTGTCACTTACAAATGCGTTTAAATTATTCGACCAGAACTTGGCGCTTACAGCAGGTGCACCATCAAGGAAAACAGCAGGCCTTGCACTGGATATTTATACAACTTTCTATAACAGGAATGGATGGGAAGGCGTAGGCCAGGCTAAAGCAGTTGTATTCTTTATAATTGTTGGTGCAGTTTCAATGTTACAATTATATATCACCAGAAAGAGGGAGGTGGAGGAATAATGGCAAAGAAAACCAAGAAAAATAACGATATGGCGGAATCAGTGGAAGTTTCAAAAACTGCTGCCATTGTTATGACCATTGTCTTTATAATACTTGCAGTTATATTCCTTTTTCCTATACTGCTTGTTTTAATGAACTCTTTTAAAAATAAGCTTTATATAAGTGAACAGCCATTTGCACTGCCAAGTGGTGAAACATTTGCTGGATTGTCTAACTACATAGGCGGTCTTGCAAGGACAGGGTTTTTCTCAGCAGCCCTTAACTCTGCAATAATTACAATACTTGCGGTTATATTGATTGTCGTGCTTACATCTATGACAGCATGGTGGCTTACAAGGGTAAAAAGCAAGTTTTCTTCTGTATTGTATTATTTATTTGTATTTGCTATGATTGTGCCATTCCAGATGGTAATGTTTACCTTATCAAAGGTTACTGATATATTAAACCTTGGCAATCCTATAGGAATTGTCATTGTATATGTAGGATTTGGTGCAGGCCAGGCAGTATTTATGTTTGCTGGTTTTGTAAAATCAATACCAATTTCATTAGAGGAAGCAGCAATGCTTGATGGGTGTACACCAATACAGACATTCTTTTTAGTAGTATTTCCAATTCTTAAACCTACAGCTATTACAGTAGCAATACTTAATGCAATGTGGGTATGGAATGACTATCTGCTGCCTTTGCTTGTACTGAAGAGTGATTACCAGACTATACCTATTGCAGTACAATATCTTAAAGGTGGTTATGGTTCTGTGGATATGGGTGCAATGATGGGTATGCTGGTTCTTGCGATTGTGCCAATTGTTGTAGTATACCTGCTCTGCCAGAAGCATATTATAAAGGGTGTTGCTGCTGGTGCTGTTAAAGGTTAATGCAATAAGGCAGCAGTGCTGCCTGTCCTCAATAGCCAGGGCATGAAATCTGTGTTCTGGCTATTGTATAAAAAGAATGGCAAGGGGGATTTTTATGAGAGAGTGTGGTATTTTATTACCTGTGTCTGCATTGCCTTCAAAATATGGTATTGGATGTTTTTCACGTGAAGCATATGAGTTTATAGACCAGTTAAAAAAAGCCGGGCAGTCATACTGGCAGATTTTGCCACTTGGCCCTACAGGATATGGGAATTCACCATACCAGTCATTTTCTTCATATGCAGGAAATCCTTACTTTATTGATTTGGAAACGCTTGTGCAGGAGGGGTTAATTACAGAACAGGACTGTAATTCACTTGATTATGGACAGGTGGAAGACCGTGTGAGTTATGATAAATTATATACTGCAAGGGCAGTTATATTAAGGAAAGCATTTAATAATTTTAAAGCAGATGCAGATTATAATGAATTTATCAGTGAAAATGCGTCATGGCTTGATGATTACTGCCTTTATATGGCAATTAAAATGCAGAATGACGGGGAAAGCTGGATTAACTGGCCATTAAAGTACCGTAACAGGGATAAGGAAACAATGGAAAAGGTAAAGAGAGAATTTGCCACTGAAATAGAATTTTACCAGTTCCAGCAGTACCAGTTTTATAAACAGTGGCATGCACTCCATAAATATGCCACAAAAAATAATATTAAAATTATTGGGGATATTCCTATTTATGTTGCGCTGGACAGCTCTGATACATGGGCAGACCCTGTATTGTACCAGTTTGGCGGGGATAAACTGCCAACAGCAGTTTCAGGATGCCCACCAGATGGCTTTTCAAAGACGGGGCAGTTATGGGGAAGCCCTTTGTATAACTGGGAATACCATAAAAAGACTGGTTATAAATGGTGGACAGACCGGATTGCTTATTGTTTCAAGCTTTATGATACAGTAAGGATTGACCATTTCCGTGGATTTGATGAGTACTATTCTATCCCTTATGGTGACAAGGATGCAGTAAATGGCACATGGATGCCAGGACCAGGAAAAGAATTATTTGAAACATTAGAAAAGAAACTTGGAAAGCTTGATATTATTGCTGAAGATTTAGGATTTGTAACAAATTCTGTAAGGGAGCTCCTTGATGCAGCTGGATTTCCAGGAATGAAAGTACTGCAGCTTGCATTTGATGAAAGGGAGTCCGCTAATTACCTTCCATACACACATACCAGGAACTGTGTTGTCTATACAGGGACACATGATAATAATACAACAAGGGGCTGGTATAATGATATTGATGAGGCTTGCAAAATGTTTATACGTGATTATATTAATAAGCCAGATATAATTGAGGAAAATATCTCATGGAATATGATTTCACTTGCAATGTCAAGTGTAGCAGAACTTTGTATAATACCAATGCAGGATTACCTTAATCTTGGAAGCAGTGCCAGGATTAATACCCCATCTGTGCTAGGGAATAACTGGGAATGGAGATTAACAAAAAATTCTATTGGTGACAGGATTTTAGGCAGGATAAGAAATCTGGCTGTAACATATGGCAGAATAAATCTAAAATAGGTATGGGCTGTATATATAAAGCAGGCAGGAAACATAATTTTAATTATTTCCGCCTGCTTTAAAATTATATACTGGTTTTAAAATCTTATCTATTTTTACTGTGTCACCAATTACATTTGCAATATCTTCAGTTTTACGGTATGCAAAAGGTGATTCATCTAATGTGTCTTTGTTTATGCAGACAGAGTGTATTCCTTCCATTGCTTTTTTAAATTCTGAAACTGTATGGTGTTCCTTTACTTCAGAACGTTTATAAATGCGCCCTGCCCCATGTGGTGCAGAGCAGTTCCAGTCTTCATTGCCAAGCCCTGTGCCAAGTATTACCCCGTCACGCATATTTATAGGTATAATAACTTTTTCTCCAGCATTAGCACGTATAGCGCCTTTTCTAAGTACAGGGGTACTGCCTGAAAAGTCAACATAATTATGTATGCATGAATAGCTGTCATCAATACGCCACTTCATCCCTTTTGTAATTTCATCTATCATAGCTTCACGGTTAGTGGCAGCAAATTCCTGCATAATAGCAAGGTCGTGCAGGTATTCATCCAGAAGGCGGTCTGAAAGGCATGTCAGTTCATAAGGTGCATATCCGCCAGTGCCCTTTACCTGCTGTTCATGCTGGCCATTTTTTAAGTAATGTGTGGTAACTTCTATACCTGCATGGCGGCTTCCAGAATGTATAACAAGATATAAAAAACCATCTTCATCCGTATCAACTTCAATAAAATGGTTGCCTCCTCCAAGTGTGCCAATACTAAGGGCCGCCTTTGCATTATCTATTGACTTATAACTATATAGTTTCCCAAAGTCAAAAGAACGTCCAAGTTTATGTGCATTTTTACGGACTTTTCCCCCACAAGGGACATTCTCCCTTATAACAGTATCAAGTTTCTGGAATTCAATATTTTTGTTTTTAAGCTTTGCAATAGTCATCCCACAGCCAATATCCACACCAACAATGTTAGGCATAAGTGAGCTGCCAACAGTCATTGTAAGCCCTATGGTGCATACTTTTCCAGGGTGGACATCTGGCATTACCCTGATTTTGCTGCCTGCTGCGCTAGGATGGTCACAAAGCATCTGAAGCTGTTTTCTGGCATATTCGTCAATAGCATATTCTTCACTGGCTGTAGTATAAACTATAGCATTAGTATATTTGCCGTATATAGTAATCATGGAAAATTCCTTTCTGGCATAGCTGGTGGTTTCCAGATAAAATAATATACATGTAAGTATATCTGCTGTATTTGCAAATGTCAACAAATAAACAGATATGGCACGGTAAAAGTTCAGCCTTCAGTAAAATTCGAGGATTTTTGACAGGTTTCATGTATATGAGGTCTGTTTACAGTTTATTAATTTATGAGTTTGTGCTGAGATATATCTTTTGCACGCATTTAAAATACCGGAAACAGGATTTAAACGCCAATGGAACTGGCAAGTGAAATTATAATATAACCGAATTAAAATTTTTTATATAATTTTCTGTTGCTTCCTTTTTTTTTCTTTTACGGAGATTTATAAGATTTTTCCTGACCATCATAGAAGATTTTTTACAATGGCGCATAAAGTAATCATTTTCCCTGCCTGATGCTTTTTCATAATTCCTGTTCAAAAACTGTAATATACGTCCTTCTGACATTGCTTCTGATAATTCAATATTATATGGTATAATTCCAATTCTATCCCTGGATATATGGTATTCATAACATATTCTGCGGTAATTAAATAAAAGCTCAGGCTGGTATGCACCAATTAAATAAACAGATTTTTCTTTTATAGAAGAATAATTTTCAAAAAACTCATTTAATGCCATTTTATCCTGTGCAAGATTTACAACTACCAGGTCTGCCTCAGTTAAAACCGCATTAGAACTTAAATTCTCATTACGCTCTGTATCAATAAATACATTGTCTGAAAAAGTTTCAAGATTATCAAACAATTTTTTATAAACAAGGCTGAATTCATAATTAAAAACTTCCTTGTTTACTATGTAGCTTTGAGGCAGGTAATACATACTTGCATATAAAAGTGGCATTGTTGTATGGCGCAGGAGTTCTTCGCCATCTCTTCCAGAATACAGCCCTTTAAGCACATATTCAATCCCTTCCCTGTTATAATACCTGCCACTCTCTTTAAGTAATCCGGTCTGCTCCCTGGGAAGTACAATGCTGGCAATGCTGTTACTACTATAATGGTTTTCCAGTAAAACTGATTTGCCCGCACCTGCTATTGATGCCAATGCTGAAATACACACCATATTAGTAGTTACTCCGCTTTTTCCTCTTATATTGCTCCAAAACGCAATTTTCAAATTCTCCTCCAATCTGCTAACATAATATGTCAGACTCCCTTCTGTAGTTCCCCCTGGAACCAGTTTTTCCCTAAAATTATAAATGTACAATTTAAATTAGAACTAAATACATAATAACTTAAATTTATTGTTTCGTAAAGTAGTTTTTTAGTATTACAATAAATTTATACATATTCAACAAAATTTAAATGAAAAATTTATAATATAATTCAAAAATAACATTTACAAAATGGCAGAAATACACTCTTAACCCCTATATACGAAGTTTTAATTTTCATCTGCCAGACAAACTGGGAGTTACTATTCAGCCTTTAACCAAAAAGCAGGACGGATACAACAGTTTGTTCCATTTGCTTATTCAGCACCACACCAGTGCCGAAAGCACTGGTGTGTTACTATAAAGCCGTAAGGCTGAATAGTAACACACGGACGTGGTTTACTGCAAATTCATTTTGACACTATTGGTAAAAAAGTGTATAATAGGAAAAATGCGTAAAACTGTAGTTTTTACCAGATAGGAGGATATACAATGGCAAAGTATACCAGACAGGATATACTGGACATTATAGAGCAGGAGGATATAGAGTTTATACGCCTCCAGTTTACTGATATATCAGGCAGGCTTAAAAATATGGCAGCAACCATCAGGCAGATTGATAAAATCCTGGATGGCCATTACAGGTTTGACTGTAAAGCTATTGATGGTTTTGGCGGCATGGGATATGAAGAACTGTTTCTTGTACCTGATTTAAGCACATTTGTAATTTTCCCCTGGCGTCCACAGAATGGCAAGGTTGCACGTTTTCTTTGTGACGTTGTGAAACCTGATGGCACACCATTTGCAGGCGACAGCAGGTATATATTGAAAAAAACAATAAAAGAGGCAGAAGACATGGGATATAGCTTTAATACAGCCATTAAAAATGAATTCTTCCTTTTTGACATTGGAGAAAACGGAGAGCCGGCCAATTATTCAAATGAGAGGGGCGGCTATTTTGATGTAGGACCGGCGGATTGTGGTGAGAATGCAAGACGTGATATGGTATTGTATCTGTCAGATATGGGCATAGATATTGAAACGTCATACCATTCAGATGAAGCAGCACAGCATGTGCTGGGTTCAGCGTATGCACCACCGCTTGAAATGGCAGACAGCATTATGACAACAAGGCTTGTTGCCAGGACTGTTGCAAAAAGGCATGGACTACATGCAACATTTATGCCTAAGCCAAGGACAGACGCAAAAGGTTCAGGGGCACATTATATATTCTTACTTAATAAAGATGGCAAGAATATTTTCACAGATAAAGAAGACAAGTTTGGCATAAGTGAAAAAGGATATTGCTTTATGGCAGGAATACTTAAACATATTGCTGGCATGTCACTTATAACCAATCCTATAGTTAATTCATATAAAAGGCTTGTGCCAGGATATCTTGCCCCTGTTACTGCAGTATGGTCAACAACAGACGCAAGCCCGTTAATAAGGCTGTCATCAATAGGCTCAGATGGCGGGCGTGTTGTGCTTAGAAGCCCGGATGGCGCAGCAAACCCATATCTTGTGATTGCGCTGTGCCTTGCAGCGGGAATGGATGGTATAAAGAACCAGGTTAAACCGCCTGTATGCATGGAAGAATTAAGCATTGAAGAGATTAAAAATGCAGAAGTGCTTCCAAGGACTTTGCATGAAGCTGTAAATCTTTTTAAAAAGGACAGTTTTATACAGGACATACTTGGCAGCCATATTTCAGGGCAGATGGTTAAGGCAAAGGATTTGGAATGGAATGAATATTGCAAGCATGTTACATTGTGGGAGACAGCAAAGTATCTTCCTGCAATCTGACATTATAAAAAAACACCCCGTGAATTAGACAGGAGGTTTTGAATGGCGGCAATAATAGTTGCATTTCCAAAACTAGAAGATGCTAAAAAACTAAGGAAACTTCTTATTAGAAATGGTTATGATGCCAGTATGGTGTGTGACAGTGGTGCACAGGTTGTAAATGCAGTAAACCATTTAGATGGCGGGATAGTAATATGTGGGTATAAATTTACGGATATGCATTATTCTGAAATACATGATTACCTGCCTAAAGGTTTCCAGATGCTTCTGCTTGCTTCGCCTGCAAAGCTTGCAGACTGTGACAGAGGCATAATGTGTCTTGCAATGCCCTTCAGGGTACAGGATTTGCTTGACACACTGGAAACAATGATGATACAGCATGACCGCTGGCGTAAAAAGCAGAAAAACAAGAGGAAAGCAAGGACAGAAAATGATAAAAAGGTAATTACGGCGGCAAAGGAGCTTTTAATGGAGCGTAATAATATGACAGAAAGTGAAGCCCACCGCTATATACAGAAAATTAGCATGGACAGTGCTGTTAATATGGCAGAAACTGCCCAGATGATAATAGAACTAAACGGAAAGGAATGGGAATTATAATATGAAAGCGTTTCTTATTTTAGAGGATGGGACAGTATTTGAAGGCAAAAGCATTGGTGCTGCCAGGGAAGTTATTTCCGAAATAGTATTTAATACATCAATGACAGGTTACCTGGAGGTACTTACAGAC